>JBDTJV010000380.1:0-17311 GCA_039935675.1 Ginsengibacter sp.
CCTGATGGTGTGGTAAGGAGTATCCCGGGCCCGGGTTTTATATTATATTAATAAAGGAAATTAAAGGTTATGAAAACAAATATTATTAAATTCTTTCTGGTAGTGCTTTCTATTGGGGTTTTCTGTAACGTTTCAGAGGCCCAAACAAGAAAACGGACTGTAAAGAAACGGACAACAGCGCGAAAAACAACTGCAGCAAAAACAACCGCAAATATCAATCCTGCGGCTCCTGACACAGTCGTTGTTGTGCCTCCACCCGTAATTGACAGTCTTCCTATCCAGATTGTAAAACCATCTTTGCGGCCCGAAACCGCTCTGGAAAATCATAACTCTTTAATAAAAGACCGTACTCCTCTGCCTTACCAGCAGCTTCGTGAAGAAGATGCTGCCTATGATGAAAGATTATGGCGCGAAATAGATACGAGGGAAAAGATCAACCTGCCTTTCAGGTATTCAGCTGATGAGGATAATGGCAACCAAAGATTTATTTCAATACTTTTTAAAGCGATACAGGATGGACCTGATAATGGTGGGGTTACAGCATTCAACGCGATTGACGATCGTTTTACAACCCCTATGACCAAATCGGAAGTTGCCAAAACTATTTCAGGAGGAAGCGTTTCGGTGCCACTTTATGATACTTTAGGCAATGTTACCGGCACTAAGGAAGTGATGCAGGAAGTAAATCTAGATTCTTTTTATAAATTTCATATCAAGGAAGAAGTAATTTTTGACAAACAAAGTTCAAGATTATTTTGGAGGATTTTGGGAATTGCACCGGTAAAAAGAGTCATTACAGCCTCCGGTATTGACTTGGGAGACCAGGAACTTTTCTGGGTTTATTACCCTGATATGAGGCCGATATTTGCAAAGTATTATGTATATAATGGAAAAAATTACGGAGCGAGAATGACATGGGAAGATCTATTTGAATCAAGGATGTTTCATGGCAGAATCATAAAAAGCACATTAAACAATCCATTTGATGAACGATTAAGCGATGAGATCGGTTTAAAAGGGAGGCCTTTGCTTCAATTATTGCAGGGTGAAAAAATTAAGAATGAGATATTCAATTATGAACAGAACTTGTGGAGCTACTAATTAACTTCATTAAACTTAACATAAAAGGGGAGTTTAAACGCTCCCTTTTTTATTGCAATAATATGTCTCTTTTCTATAAATGAAAATTGGTCCTATTTGTTTGTTTACTGTAATTAATGAGATTTGTGCTCTTCAAATCTTTCTAAGAGTGCATCCGATTCTACAATTCTTCTGAAAATTTAAATCTATAGATTAGAAAGTGTGTTATTATATTTTCAACTCAAAGCATTGATAATCAATGTTGATTGCAGAATATAAAAGGATATTTAACAAAATAAATTACTTGCTTCGGCATACCTCTTGTGACAGGTATGGTTAAAATCAACATTATTAAAAAATTAAAAAATATTTTTATGAAAAAGTTACTAGTATCAACAATTTGCAGTTTTTTTTGCATCACATTATTTGCTCAAACAACCACCAAAAATATGACCAATCTCCGTTCAAATAGTTCAATGAATAATGATTCTATGTTGTCAATCACAACTCCGATGCCTAAAGCATCCCTTCCCGTTTTAGAAACTTATATATCCACTGATATAGTTTCAGTTATTAAACAAAAAACCGCTGGTGGCGATCAGTTATATGATATTACTGCTGTAACAGCTGTGGCAATGCCTCAAAGTTGGGATTATGTAGTAAGAGTAATAAGGAACGGTTCGATGGTTACAGAAAAAATGGATTCTACGGGCAACCCGATAAATCAATAAATGAGTAAGCATTAATATAAAAAAGGCTGTTCAATCGAACTGCCTTTTTGAATTGTGAATATTATTCTTCTGGTAATATATAAGAATGCTTTATAGCTCCATCCATATATTTTCATATAGCTAATTCAGTCGCTGCAACCGTTTCAACAGAAATACTCCCATCGTATATTTTCTTTTCTACGAGCCCTTTTTCATAAAAAAAAACAATCCCTTCTTTCAGTAGTCTACTTCATCATTTTCTGTTCTTAAAATCGCCCTTAATTCTTCCTCTTTATCAGTAAGAATATCCGGTAAAGCAAAGGATAGATAAAAAACACTTTTACTTTTAGCTATATCAAGCCTTTCATAATGAGTTTTAATGGCCAATTCCGAGAATATCTTTTTCTCATTGTAAACATCAGGGATATCTGAGATCAGCGAAATAGAATACAACTTGGTGACCACTTTAGTAAAGTAGTAAAGATCAGGAGAATCAGTTTTCAGATGAATCTTGCCTCCTTTTATTAAAACCTTTTTATATAATTCTAAAAATCTTGGATGAGTTAATCTCTTTTTTGCTTTTGATACACGAAGCTGCGGATCAGGAAAAGTGATCCATATTTCTTCAATCTCATTTCGATTAAAATATTCAGGCAACTTTTCGATTTGAGTGCGCAAAAAAGCAACATTCTTTAAATTATTTTCCAAAGCAGATTTGGCACCTACCCACAACCGGTTACCTTTAATATCTACCCCAATAAAATTTTTTGCCGGGTACAATTCAGCAAGCCCGATGGCATATTCTCCTTTGCCACAAGCAAGTTCGAGGATTACGGGATTGCTATTTCCAAAAAAATGAGCCCATTGTCCGCACATATTTTCCGGATATTCCAAAACGTTTGGAAACGATTTTATCTCCGCAAATCTTTTTAATTTCTTTTGTGCCATAGCTTAACAGAATTTCTTCAAGACTAATTTTAATTTAAAAATTAATCTCCAGATTCCGGATTATTATAAAAAAATAGCAGCCATTTAAATGACTGCTACTATAAATTATACCTTAACCGCACCATTAAAATTAAAAATAATCCAGTATTTCTAATCCGTCATAACCACGGCTTCGGGAAATGAATCCACTAAAATATTTTATTTTTTACTTCCGTGCTCATCAGAAACTGTCAGTTTATGACGACCTTTTTTTCTACGGCTTGCCAATACTTTACGTCCATTAGCAGTAGACATGCGTTCTCTGAAACCATGAACGCTTTTACGGCGACGTTTATGAGGTTGGTAAGTGCGTTTTTTTCCGGGCATTTATTGTATTTTTTTCCTTTTATAAATTAAGTTTCCATCTTAACAGCAGGCACCATCCTGCTGTTTTGTGAAAGGGCTGCAAAAGTATGAAAAAAAATTAGTTTTTAACGAGTGAGTATGATTTTTTATAACAGATGGAATAAATTAACATCAATGAAAGAAAGAACTGAAATCAAATCCTGTTACGTCTTATTGTTATTTGGATTTTGCACTCATTGCCCAGATCAAAGATCAACGTGTTTAGAATGAACCTTTTCTTTAAAAAATATCTCAGAATGTTTGTCAAAATCGCCTGTCGAATCGGTTGTAAAAAATTGCAGTTCACTATTTTTACTGCATTGTATTTCTATTTCAGAATGCCTGTTTAAATAATCCTGTAAGCTTTCTGCAACGATTCTACCCTGTGAAATGACTTTTATATTTGCCGGCAAATAACTTTCTATTTTCGAAGATAATAAGGGATAATGCGTGCATGCTAGTAAAATTGTATCAATGGTAGATGATTGTTTCAATAAAATATCCAGGTCCTTTTTTATGAAAAAGTCAGCGCCTTCAGATTGATATTCATTATTTTCTATCAAAGGAACCCAAATCGGGCAAGCGTGCTGGTACACGTGTAAGTCCGGAAAAAACTTTTCTATCTCAATCAGGTAAGAATCTGACTTCACTGTTCCTTTGGTGCCGAGGATCCCGATGCTCTTCGTTTCAGAATAATTTCCAATGATCTCTGCAGTCGGTCTTATAACACCCAATACTCTTTTACTGTCATCATAATCAGGCAAATATTTTTGTTGAATACTTCTTAAAGCCTTTGCAGACGCAGTATTACAGGCCAGGATAATTAAAGGACATTCTTTTGAAAACAACCATTTCACACAATCCAATGTGTATTCATAAACTGTTTCAAATGACCGGTTGCCATAGGGAGTTCGAGCATTATCACCCAGGTAAATAAAATCATATCCAGGAAGTAGATCTTTTATCTCTCTCAAAATTGTAAGACCTCCATATCCTGAATCAAATATACCAATCGGGCCTGCTTTCATTTTGTAAAAATAAAGAAGCCACCCGGTTTATAGAGTGGCTTGCTGATTAATTAAATATCTTAATTTACTTACCAGGAATTGCCGGAGCAACAGGTTCTTTAAGTCCAAGTTTTTTTATTACTAATGGGCCAATATCGCTGGTAGGAGGCATTATGATTAATGCTTCTTTAGGCATAATATAAGTATAGCCATTTTCTTTAGCTACAGCTTCTATGGCAGCTTGTAATTTCTTTTGAATTGGTTCAGAAAGCTCTTGTCTTTTTTGCTCAAACTCATTTTGAATAGTTTGTTGAATCCCTGCTAAATCAGAGCTTTGCTTTTGAAGATCGCTTCTTTTTACTTCCTTAAGGCTTGGGCTCATGGTAGCGGAATCTTTCACAAATTTTTGAATAGCCTCATTCAAAGCGTCGCGCTTTTCCTGTGCATTTTGATAAAGAGATTGCTGATACTGGTCAAGCTGTGTTTGAACAGCAGCAGCTTCCGGCATAAGCTGTATAATTTGATCAGCGCTTATGTAACCAATTTTTTGTGCATTTGCGTTAGTAGAGAATCCAAATATTCCTGCGGAAATGAGAAGGATCGTTAGAAATTGTTTCATTTTTGTTTTATGGTTTGTTTTTAAATAAAGTGTTTAAAAATAGCGTTTTGGCTGCACGATCAAGGTGGTTTGACAATTATTTAACACCCATTTCTTTCAGCACATCGTCACTCTTGTCCAATTTTGGGTCGGCAAATATAACAGTAATTCCATCACTTTTATCTAAAATGAAATCATATAATTTTGCCGCAGCCAATTTTTGAATAGCGTTATAAACCTTATCCTGTATCGGTTTGATCAATTCCTCTCTTTTCTTAAAAATATCTCCCTGGTAACCAAACCGTTGCCTTTGGAGATCTCTGACTTCCTTTTCCTTATTGAATATCTGGTCCTCTCTTTTTTTCTTTAATTCATCACTGAGCATCACTTTTTCTGCGTCATAATCCTGGTACATTTTATTAAGCTCTGCTGTTTTTTGATCAATTTCCTGCTGCCACATTTTGCTGAACTGATCCAATTTTTGTTGTGCCTCGGTATATTCAGGCAACTTACTTAAAATATATTTTGAATCGATAACTGCATACCGCTGCGCAAAACCATTACCTGCAATCGTAAAAGAAAGTAAGAAAATAAAAAATAGCTTTTTCATTTTTACACTTTTAATCGTTTAATTAATAATCCATCTCTCAAAAAAACAGACACAGTAAATCAACAAATAAGAGAGAATTTTATTTCCTTTCCGCATGATTGATTATTCCTTTTACGACATGCTACTCCGGCTCCTGGCCTAGCATAAAGGTGAATTTCGCTGCACCTTTCAACCCACCACCCGGGGTAATTCTGTCCAGGCCAATTCCATAATCGAAGCCCAGCAAACCAAACATCGGCAGGAAGAAACGCATACCAACCCCGACCGATCTCCTGAGTACAAATGGATTATAATCTTTAAAACTATACCAACCGTTTGCAGCTTCAAAAAAGGCGAGTCCATAAATAGTGCTGCTTGCACTTGTGCTGAATGGATACCTCATTTCCAGCGTATATTTATTGAAGATAGTAAAAAAGTTGGTCGCCTGTGTAAGGTCCGGGTTAATTTTTGGGTTAGAATTATCATAAACCGGGTAACCTCTGTGAGCGATAATATCATATCCTAAAAGGCCGTAATTGTTACTCAATCCTGCATCACCAAGCTGGAAACGCCCAAATGGAGACGTTGGTGAGTGTGTATCGTACCTTCCAAGGAAGCCATACTTAGCCGCAGCATATAAAATGAATTGTTTGTCATGATTTTCTCCACGACCCTGCCCTATAGGAACGTACCATTGAGCCGTAAACCGCTCTTTATGGTATTCAATCCATTTGTATTGATCTGCAATTGATAAAGGTTCTCCATTTCTAAATAAGGAATAAGGTGGAGTAAGTTCAGCGCTCATTAAAAAATTAGAACCACTTGTCGGGAAAATCGGGTTAGGACCGGCTGAACTTCTTGCAAGCGTTATTTTGAAATTGATATTATTTGAAGTACCATTTAACAATCCAGGAAAGATGTTATAATTCTTCAATTTATACCTCTGGTAATTTAGTTGGTATACCAAAGAGAAGAAGTCATCCGGCCATCTTAATTGCTTACCAAGCGACACACTTATTCCGGTGTTTTTAATATACGAGGAATCCGCATAAGAACCATTATAATACCCGGTTCTCGGGTCATAGGCGTTGGCATATTTGGTGTCATAATATCCAATCGTGAAAGGATTTCGTTTTTTGCCACCAAGCCATGGTTCAGTAAATGAGAAGTTATAGGAGCGGAATTGCTTTCCGTTACTTTGGCCCCTTAAGCTCAGTTTTTGACCATCGCCTACCGGCAAAGGATCCCATGCCTTTTTATTAAAAATATTGTAAATAGAGAAATTATTAAAAGTAACACCAAGGGTTCCCGTTAATCCTATTCCACCTCCAAAACCTGCCGAAAGTTCCAGTTGATCTGAAGATTTTTCCACTACATTCCAGGTGATGTCTACGGTTCCATTTTCAGGATGAGGAACAATACCCGGAGATATTTTTTCCGCATCGAAATACCCTAATTGTGAAAGTTCTCTTTGAGTCCTGATGATTTTTTGGCGGCTGAATTTTTCTCCCGGTATAGTACGCAACTCACGCCTGATCACATATTCCTTTGTTTTATCATTTCCACTGATCTCCACTTTTCCAATAGTTGCCTGCGGGCCTTCCACAATGCGAATTTCATGATCGATGGTATCATTATATACCGCTGTTTCCACAGGAGTTATTTTAAAGAACAAATAACCATCGTCCTGGTACAAGCTGGCAATATCACCTCCATCAGGCGAAGGAACAACGCCTAATCTTTTGTTCAATGTTTCTGCATTATAAACATCTCCTTTCTTAATTCCTAAGATGACACTCAATAACGAATCCGAGTATTTTGTGTTTCCCTTCCAGGTTATATTTCCAAAATAATAACGTGGACCTTCAGTTAGCTTTATCGCCACGTCAAGGTCGCCGTTATCTTTGTAATTAGTGTCTGCTACAATCGTTGCATCCCGAAAACCCAGGGAGTTATAATAATCAAGTATTTTATTTTTATCGTCTGCGTATTTCTTTTCGTTAAATTTTGAAGAGGTCAAAAATTTTAACCTTACATACGGATCAAGCACTTCTTTTGTTTTTGAAGGAAACAAGAAACCATTTTGATTAACGTATTCATTGAAAGTGAGATAATTCTTTTTTGATGAATCATAAACATTATAAGCCGGTGTTGGAAATAAGGTAAGACGGCTTTTTTCCTTTGTTCCTTTCATTTGCTTTTTCAGCTTCATATCCGAAACTTTCTCATTACCCGCAAAGAAAATATTACTGATCTTTACCTTCCCGTTTTTACTGATCAGAAATAAAATATTGACCGCGTTAGTAGCTTTGGTGTCTTTTACTTCGTTGATAGTAACGTCTACATTACGGTATCCTTTGTCTACAAAAAATTTCTTGATGGCGTCTATCGAAGCGACTTTAAAACCTTCAGTAACTCTTGTAACCCGGCCTTTTTTCAAATCCAGTTTCTTAGATAAATCATCAGCTTCTGTTTTTGAAATTCCTTTGAATTTAAAATTGGAAAGTACAGGTCTGTCAGTAACATGAATTTCTATGGATAGCTTATCACCAGTTAATTGTGTAAGATAAATTTCAACATCAGAAACTAAATTTTGCTTCCATAAATTAGTAATGGCCTTCGAGAAAGCATCTCCGCCAGGTAATATTATTTTATCGCCTAAGGCCAATCCTGAAATAGAAATGATCAGGTTTGGATCAAAAGTAGTACCGGTAACATCGATGTGTGATAAAATATATTGTTTCGGGTTTTTTGCATTAAAAATATTTTCAAGTTCTACATTCACTGAATTTGGAACGCTATCATTAGCAGCAGGAATTGAATCTTTTTTAGCAGAAATTTGTGGAACAGTATCTTTTTGCACAGAATCTGTAGAAACAGAATCCTTAGCAACCTGGGCGAAACAAATAGTTCGGGCAGTAAAAGAGAAGGCTACCAAGAGTACGATCTTGTAGATCTTATGCATTAAATCGATTTTAATAGGGCGGCAAGTTAATTTCAATTATTAAAAGTTTTTGTTAAATCCCGTAGGGACAATCGTTTACCGTTGCCCTGCTTCAAATGGGTGATAGTAAAGGGTCAATTGTAAAGCGATAATCATCAATTTTGACCTATAATTGTTCACTGGTTTTGCCGAATCTTCTTTCGCGGTTTTGATAGCTAAGGAGTGCTTCGTATAAATTTTCCTTACGAAAATCCGGCCAGAGTGTATCTGTAAAATACAATTCTGCATAAGCAAGCTGGTATAATAAAAAGTTACTGATCCTGTACTCTCCGCTCGTGCGGATCATTAATTCAGGATCAGGGAAAGGGGCAGTGCATAAATATTCTTTAAAAATTTCGTCTGTTATTTCTGAGGGATCTAATTTCCCGTTTTCGATCTCTTGCCCAATATCTTTTACGGCATTCACTATTTCCCATCTACTGCTATAACTCAGGGCCATTATCAGTTTTAGCCCGGTATTAGTTTCAGTTGCTTTGCATGCGTCCATTAATTCGTTATAGGCATTGTCCGGAAGCATTTTAATATTGCCGATAACATGAAGACTGATATTATTTTTGTTGAGTGTGCTTACTTCCGAGTGGATAGTTTTTACCAATAATTCCATCAGTCCGGTTACCTCGTCTTTTGGTCTTTCCCAATTTTCAGTACTGAACGCATATAGGGTTAGAAACCCGATCTCCAATTCCGCGCACCCTTCTACAATATTTCTTACACTTTCTACGCCGCTATAATGGCCAAACAATCGATCCTTTCCTTTTTCCTTTGCCCATCTGCCATTGCCGTCCATAATGATAGCAATGTGCCGGGGAAGTCTATCAGCTACCAGTTTGTCTTTTAAACTCATTGTATTGTAAAAAAAGAAGCCAGGCCTTTCAGCAGCCTGACCAAAACAAAAGTAAGAAAATTGTAGGAACAGAATTGACCTAATTTTTACTTTGGCACTGTCGGACAATGGTAAGAAGTAATATTAAATGACAGGCCAAATTCTGCGATGAGGTATTGATCATTTTGTTTGCTAAATCCCCGTTGCCTGCCTTCAATGCCAATTGGAGCGCCTACCTGAAAGGAACGGTCTTGCAAAATCCCGGCAATAGATTTTCCACCACCGGTGCTTGGAAATTTATCGATACCAACATACGTTTTACTCACATCATCTATATAATCCGTAGTGGTAAACCTGTGGCAAAGCTCAAAAGACACATTTACTTTGTCGGTTATTGCATATTTGAAACCGAAACCAACCGGAAAACACATGGCTACACTTCCATATTCTTTTCTGTGCTGGTAAAATGTTTCGCCTTCAGTATGCAAAGGGCGCAAATAATATTTTTTACCGTCGTAATATGCGTAGGGATTATAGGTAAACGCGCCGATACCTAAAGTGGCATATGGAGTAAATGCATGATCGGGATCGGTTGGAATGAATTTGAAAAAATTAAATTCTCCCTGGAGGGCTAACTCGAAAATATTAGTATTAAAACTCAAATTTCTTCTTTGCTGGTATAGATTCTTGCTGTAAATATCGCTGTAACCTAAAAGAGCATAATGACCAGAAAGCTTGACTGAAGTATAATTTCCAAATTGTTTATTGATAAAAGCGCCAAGTGCTATTTTAGGACGGTTAAGACTTCCATTGTTATCCAGATCTCCAAAATAATGGGCAAGGCCGCCGGTTATTCCAAATTCTCCGTCATGGCTATACTCATTCATCTGGGCACTCGCATGAATAGTAAAAAGTACAAATAAAATAAAAAAAGGAAACAATTTTTTCATAAAGCCAGATAAATAGAAACGCTTAAAAGTACGAAATAACTAAGATTAAATTATTTAGAAAGTTAAATTTATTAATTCCTCTTATCGAGCCCCCATGATAATTTATTCCGAATGGTTTGAAGAAAATTATTTTCGTTTAGCCTGACCAATTGAATAGTAAAAACTTCCTTCCTGATGGCGAGCAGTGCTTCTTTTACAGCAATTTCCCTGCGGCTGTCAAGAGTACACAAAAAGCCATCAGTACGCCCTTCTACTTCAAATGAAATGACCGAGTCATCGGGAACCACTATTGGGCGAATATTCAAATTATGAGGCGAAACCGGAGTAATTACAAAGCTGGAAGAATCAGGAAATACAACCGGACCATTGCAACTTAAGGAATAACCTGTAGACCCTGTTGGAGTGGCCACTATTAATCCATCTGCCCAATAGGTATTTAAAAATTCACCATTCAAGTAAGTATGGATCTTGATCATTGGTGAAGTATCTTTTTTGTGCAATGTAAATTCATTTAGTGCATAGGACATTCCTTTAAATATGGGTAAATTAGCATCAAGATGTACTAACGTTCTCTTGTCTAGCATGAAAGTACGCTTTACCAATGCTTCTAAGGCAGTATGGATCTCGTGTTTACCAATACTGGCCAGGAATCCAAGCCTTCCATAATTGATGCCAAGTATAGGAATTCCCTTATCGCCAACAAAAGTAACCGCGTCCAGTAAAGTGCCATCTCCACCAAGGCTGATCAAGAAATCTATTTCTTCTAAACTATCGGAGCGGTTAAAGGTGGAGTACTTGTTTTGAATATTGATCGAAGTATAAAAAAGATTAAAAAAATCCTGGAAGATAACAGGTTCAATATCATAATGAGAAAATTCTGTGAGCAAAACTTTTAATCCTTCTAATTGCTCCGACTCTAATCCACGACTATAGATCGCTATTCGCATAATTATTTCCGTTAATATTCACCAGGCCCAGGTAAGACCATTATTTGTAAAAATAATTCCTTTTCAATTAAATGTGCCGCCATTATTTTTTAAAGTAAATAATATTTATGAAAAGCAAAATGCCTGATTAGAAAACCTACTTATTTGTTGGTTTACTATCGATAAAGAAATTACAAACAATTTTTGGTTAAATGGCGAGATAGTTCATCAGGTTGTTGTAATTAATGGTAGCCTCGTTTTCAAATAATTCTTCGCCGGAATAATAAATAACGGAGTATTCATACCTTTCAAAAGTGGCAACTATAGTAGCAACTTCTTTTTTATTGATTTGCAAAGTAACTTCCCATAGATCATCTGCGCCGGAATGCATAGAGACATTCATATGCAAAATAGTAGCACCATCGCTTTCAATAATGCTGTTTAATGAGGAAAGGGCAAAACGGGTGCGTTCCATTTCCAAAACGATTACTGCACCAAACTCTGAGGTACCGCTAAAATTTCCAAGGGCCAGTGAAAGGGATTTGGAAGAGATTGTCCCTATAAAATCATTTTTGTCGTTTACAACTGCAATAAAATTGGTCGGATATAAATTAGATATAGAAGCTGCTTTTAAAAAATAAAGATCGGCATTAACAGCTGCCGGTAAAAAATTAGTTTGGTATACTTCAAGTTTTGTTTTCCTGTTTTTTTCGTTCATCAAATCATCTTCACCAATAACTCCCAAAAACTTGTCATCGGCAACAACGGGAAGATGAGTAGTTTTAAATTCATTCATTAATTGGAGCGCATGTCCAATCGAATCGTCCATGTGCAATGAAGGATATAAATTATCAGCAAGTTGCAATGTTGTCATTTTCTGAATTTAATTACCCAATCCTGTTTATATCAAGACAACAAAAATCAATGAATCGTTGCAGCGGGGATTTTTAATTTTGATAAGAAGGCTCCAAGTACCCGGTTAAACTCCGCCGGAACTTCCATCATGGGAGCGTGTCCACACCTATCAATAAAATGCAATTCGCTGTTGGGAATCAGCTTATTAAATTCCCTGGCTACAAATGGCGGAGTGATGGTATCATTATTACCCCAAATAAGACAGGTTGGCTGTTTTATCTGGTTTAGTTCATCTCCCAGGTTATTGCGTATCGCAGATTTTGCAAGAGAAATAATTTTAATAACTTTTAGCCGGTTGTTGGTTATTTCAAAACATTCATCGACCAATTCATCTGTAGCCATAGCCGGATCATAAAAAGTAAGCTGGGTTTTTTTACGGATATATTCTTTATCTCCACGTTTCGGATAGCTGTCCCCCATCCCGTTTTCAAATAATCCTGAACTACCTGTCAAAATCAATGATTTTACTCTTTCCGGGTTTTTTAAAACATACACCAGCGCCACATGTCCACCTAAAGAATTTCCCAGCAAATGAATATGGTCATAGTCCCGAAACTCGATAAATCTTTTTACAAATTTCTGAAGTCCTCCAACAGTAGTATGCAGAAGGTCAAGTTCAAAAAGCGGCAATAAGGGAACAATCACTTTATGTGTTTTCCTAAAGTACTCAACAAGATGGGAAAAATTACTAAGCGCGCCAAACAAACCATGAAGTAAAAGCAAAGGCTCGCCCTCGCCTTCTTCTAAATACTTGAACTTCCCTTCTTCTTTTAATTGATAATCCATTTGAACTGTGGGACTTTTTAATGCCCTTTAATTATTGCTAAAATAAATGTTTATTGTGAAAAAAACCGGTAAATATATTTTAAGCTAATTTCAGGAAGCTAATTTATGACTTAAATCGCCAAAAAAAATCTGCAGCTGAGCAAATAAATCACGGAAAACAGGAACAATTTTTCCAAGATTATCAATAATAATGGGCGCCCAAGGCGCCACAAACCCGTGAACTCTTGAAGTGGCAATAGTTTCAGGCTTTATCAGCAAAGTTTTTTCTGCAAAAAATAAAAGGACGCTGAAAATAAGAATATAAATCATTACATAAAGTAGGATACCAGCCAACCTGTCTATCCAACCAAGCATTGCAAGACTTACTGCTTTTTTAATAATCCGTCCACAAATATTTACTATAAAAACTACGATGATGAATACCAAGGCAAAAGATAAAACCGGTATCCATTTGCCGGATGCAGACAAAGATGATCCAAAATAATGTGCTACTACCACTGATAATTTCAAAGCTGCTGCCAAGCCAATAATATAGGCAAAAAAAGAAAACAATGCCACTACAAATCCTTTGGAAAATCCTTTGATAACAGCGATTGTTATTACAATGATAAATGCTACATCGATTCCCATAATTTAAAGTTCATAGCTCTTTGTCAAAGTTTGCTTTGATCAGGAATGCTGGAATTTATTATAGTAAATAAACAATTATCCTTAATTCTTAATTTCTAATTCCCAAGCGTCAAAGGTTATTTAGCAAGCAACTCTTTTACAATCCCTGCTATCATTTTGCCATCCGCTTTTCCAGCCAGTTTTTTATTGGCGGCGCCCATTACTTTACCCATATCTGCGGGTGAAGAGGCGCCCGTTTCCTGGATGATTTTGGAAATAATATCTCTTAATTCACTTTCGGAAATTTGCTTTGGCAAAAACTTTTCAATTACTTCTATCTCTTCTCTTTCTTTTGAGGCAAGATCTTCACGTCCTTGTTTTTCATAAATCTCCAGCGAATCTTTTCTTTGTTTTACCAGCTTTTGGAGGAGTTTTATTTCTTCCTCTTCTTTTATTTCCCCGCCTGCTCCTTCAGCAGTTTTTGCCTGTATGATGCCGGCTTTAATAGCTCTGAGTGACCGAAGCGATTTTTCATCTTTTGCCAACATGGCTTTTTTTAAATCTTCCATCACTTTTGTTTCTAAAGACATAAAATATAAATTAAAAATTAATGAATAAAGTCACACTTCGAAAAGTACGATATTTTATTTCAGGAGTAAATATATTTTTTAAGCGGTACATCTTGTTCTGTTCAATTCGATTTCTTATTGCATGAAAATATAATTCAACCCGCGAGCCTGTAAATATTTTTTTGAAAAAAATATCTTTGGATATTGTTCCTGAAATATTTTTTTCGACGGAATTTAAACTCAAGAAAAAAGAATCAAACCCGAATAGCTAATTTACAATTTACTAATCCCTGAATTACATTATTTCTAAATGATGCGCATTTCATATCCTTTTTTTCATAATGATTTAGGTAATAAGATGAGTCCCGATTATACAGATTTCGGTTCGCGATTGAGTGATAATCATCATTTTGATAAAACCAATTTTTGAGTAACGCCATTTACTGTTACAAAATAAATCCCATCAGATTGAGAAGCCAGTGAAACAGGAAATTCTGACATATTATAAAGTAGCCCATTACAAATTACGCGCCCTGAAACATCAGTCACTTTGTAACTTACAACAGGTGTATTACCTGGCAAACGTATAATTGCATCATTTCTTACCGGGTTTGGAAGAATTTGGAAAATGGCAGTTTGTTTACCAATCCGGACCATTTGTGTATTTGAAAAAGTTGACATACCATCTTTATCCAATTCCTTTATCCTATAATATGAATTGCCTGTTAATGGTTGTGGATCTGTCCATTTATATTGATGTTGCAAAGACAGAGATAGATCTGAATTAAGTTTTCCTATAGATTGCCAGGATAATGCATCTTGGGATCTTTCAACTATAAATGATTGAACATTCACTTCATTTGCTGTGGACCAATTTAGTAAAACTGAATTATTTGCTTGCTGCCATTTTGCTGTAAAGGATAAATAATTCAATGGTAACGTTCTGTTTGCGTGGGTAGCACCCAAATACCCGAAAGTGGAGAAGCTACTGAGGCTATCAAATTCCACGTAATGAATTCCATTGATGATGCCATAGCTCGATGGTTTTATAGGAACTTCATTTAGTAAAGTATCAGCACTTAAATCAGATAAGACTGTGCTCTTGTCATGGGCGGTGTGTTTATACCAATAATGAATTATTCCGGGTAGTGTATCTAATTCCAATGGATCGTAATAAATTCTGACCTTCAAACCACCATTTACCAGATAGGTTCCGGGGGCATTGATGGAAGCCATCCTAAGGGCAACGGCTGTGGTATCGCCAGTGACATCGGTGGCAATTTGTGATTGTGTTTTGGTTACATCAACTTTAATTTGAACCGGATTAAAATTATCATTGCCGTTGGGATCTACCTCAATAATATATTTGGAAGGGTCGGTGGTCGAAGTTCTATATTGCCATGTACCACAAGTACTAAAAGTATTTGTGGCTATTTGACTGGTACCAACCGGAACCAAAAGATTGGTAAGATTTGTAAATCCACAATCATATTCATACGCGCCAATATCCACCACGCCTGTGTTGATACGAGTTGCGCCGGTAATGTCTGTAAGTACGTCTGCGGGTATGGAATCGTTGATACCGTTATTGATAGTAAATGATGACCCGGTTTGCCTTAAACCATCGTCGATAGTACCCCAAATATTATCGGGGCCTGCACCATTATCACCATCTGCTAAACCGGGGTCTACTCCATAAATGCAATTGTTTCCTGGCAAAGAAGCTGTCGGTGTGTATTGAAAAAGTGAAAATGAAATTTGTTTGCTATCTAAAATACCCGCATATACATCATTGGTGGAGGCATCTGGCCTACTATTAGTCGAGCTATTCCCCCAAAAAAGGCAATTGGTTATGGTCGGTGTTGCACCGCTGGATATACCCCCTCCCCACGTTGAACTATTTCCATAGAACGTGCAACCCTCAAATGATGGAACGGCGGTATTAGTATTGTTGATAAATAGACCGCCTCCCCATGCGTTAGTTCCAATATTCTTGTAAAATATACAGTTATCATATTCAACAGATGAGCCAGAGTTAAAAACTCCACCTCCGCCAAAATCTGACTGGTTGCTATCCCAAATACAATAAGTCAAGGTCCCGGAACAGTTTATTAAGTAAGAACCACTTTCATTATTATTGCTAAAGGTGATGTTTTTTATATTCAGTTTCGAATTACTGGCATATAATCCGCCACCAAATCTATTTATGGCTTCATTATCAACAGCGTCAGAGGTTGCGTAGGTGGGATTTCCATCAACTATATTGAATCCATCTATTGATACATTTGTTTTGTTAATAATAAGCACAACGTGCTGCATATATGAATCCCCGGATAAATTAGTAGGATTCTGGCGAAAATCTCTTTTCCCCCCACCGGTGGGATAGCCACCTAACAATACCAGGTTCTCCTCCAAATAAAACGTATTATCAAAACCACTACCTGCCTGATTAGGTAAAGACCCAGGTACCGCTGTAGGGAAATAAGTTCCTTTTGCAACCTTGATGGTATCAAGATTGCAACCTGACCTAAATGCCTTGAAAGCCGTTTCAAGATCAGTAAAAGCATTCGCCCAATCCCTGCCAGTATTATTTCCGGCAACAGCAGATGAATCTACATAAATTGTTTTATTGACAAAATCCGATGCGGCACAAAAATCAAGTTCATAAGCTCCCATATCTGGTTCAATTGATTGTAAACGTACGCGCGGGGCCCCTGTGATGTCAGTAATTATTAGAGACGTGTCGTAAGGTGCATCTGCGTCATTGACAAAAGGTGATTGCAATGTCAATCTCAGGCCATCATCCCCCGTACCATAAATTCCATCAGGCCCGGCAATGTTATTAATATTTGCAAACATTGGGTCAACAGGAGAGGTAAGACTATCTCCTGCAACACTATTCAACCAGGTTAATGAATTTAAAAGGCTTATACTGCCGTCTACTGCACCGCCTCCAACACCCGCACTGTTTCTTACAAAAGTTGAAAAATAAACACTGCAAGGAGATTCAGAATAAAAAGCACCTCCATTATTTGACGCTTTATTACCCGAAGAAACAGTATTGTAAAAAGTAGCTCCAAGGCCTCTGCAATCAACCGCGCCTCCACTGGCTGAAGCACTATTGTTTAAAAAGAAACTATTTCCAACAAGGCTTTTGGAACTATTTCCAAAATAAAGAGCACCACCATAAAAAGCCCGATTTGAATCAAAAACACATTTTGTGATATTTATCACTGTGCCTGAGTTCGAGTATATAGCACCACCACCGCCTACATTTCCTACCGCTGTCAATGTTTGGTTGCCGGTAAAGTGACTGTTGCTAATCGTAATGCTATCAGAATTATCCTCAATAGCAATTCCACCGCCAAATAAATAGTTGGTAATGTTGTTAGTGAAGACGCTGCTGTCTATAT
>JBDTJV010000381.1:0-8219 GCA_039935675.1 Ginsengibacter sp.
TTAATATATTTAATGCGTCTGCATCGATGACCAAAGGTTTTTTAAAATTCTCAAATACACTTTTGAGCAATACTTTGTGCGAATCATACTTACCAATACCCGGCCCAATTCCTATCACATCAAAATCTCTAAAATCTTTTGCATCTTTTATATACTTTTTGCCGAATACCTTACACATTGCCTCGGGAACACAAGTTTGAAAAACAGTATATCCAGCTTCGCAAGTGTAAGTGGTCAGTTTTCCGACTCCGCTTCGCAAACAGGCCCTTGAACTAAGAACGGCAGCACCCATCATTCCGTAGCTTCCGGCTAACAGGCATGCATATCCGAAAGTTCCCTTATTTGAAAATTCACTCCGTGGTTGATAAATTGAACTAATAAATTTTTCGTCAATCCATTCAAATTTGGTCTCTTCATTATTTTCAAATTCTTTAGATAATTCAATATCGAGCAGTGTGACTTTGCCAAAATAGACTTCGTTTTCCGGCATTAAAAATGCCAATTTCTGATTTTGAAAAGTAAGCGTTTCGGTTGCTTTTATTATGGGATTACTTTTCGAACTTTTATCAACATATAATCCGCTCGGGATATCAATAGATATTACTTTTGAGTTCGTAGTGTTAATATATTCTATGATATCTGCAATTAAGCCTCGCGGCTTTTTGTTTAGACCTGTTCCAAACAAAGCATCAATAATTACATCTTCTTCTGAGATCCCGGGGAAAGATTTTTTATTTTCTATGCTATTTATTGTTACAACTTTTATTTTTTTTAATCGCTCCAGGTTCATTTCAAAATCATCAGATCCGGGTGAATCTTTATCAATAAGATAAACAGCAATCTTATATTTTTTTTTGGCTAAAAGTCTTGCTATGGCGAGTCCGTCACCTCCATTATTTCCCTTGCCGCAAAATATTTTAATCGATTTTTTTTGTTCAATATTTTTTAAAATCCATTGTGAACAGGCATTTGCAGCACGTTCCATCAGATCTATTGATGGTACTGGTTCGTGAGAGATGGTAAATTTATCCCAGCTTTTTATTTGTGAAACAGAAAGTATTTTCATCTTTATTCCAAATCATGAAGTGTAAAAATAGAGAATTGGTTATCAGGCTAAACCACTAAATTTTAAAAGCTATTAGACTTTAGACATCCAAATATCTTTCTTTCAGAATATTTATATGATGAGCAAGATGGCCTGCAATTAAATAACCGAGTGCATTGACATTCATTTCATAATTGCTTGCTTTCCCCATTTGGTCCAATTGATCTTGTGAAAAACTATTAAAAAGATATTCAGTTGATTTTCTAACTGCAATAAATTCTCCAATCAAATTCTCCCAGTTTTTATTATTTGCATTTGAAAATTTGATGTAATTATTTTCATCAAAAGAAGGAAATGTGTTCGGATCTTTTCTTGAAAAAACCAATGCACGGAAATGAAATACCCTTTCGCAATCTATTACATGTTGCAAAACCTCCTGGACAGTCCATTTTCCTTCTTCATATTTGTAAAGCCTTTTATCTACAGGAATTGATTTCAAAAAACTAACAACATCTTCTCCCTGTTTTTCTAAAAGAGTTTGTAAATTTTCGTTGTCAACAAGATGAATATATTGGATAAAATGGGGTGGATATAAGAGTTTTGACCTTGATGATTCCATTTTTTTGATTTAATTGATGTATGTATCAAAAATACACACTTATTTAGAAACATCTTTGCAGAAACAATTCGTCCAGGCTTTGCTGCTTATTTACTCAATAAATATTCCCGTAACAAATTAAAAGATGGTTTCATTTTCACACTCAATTTTTCTTTATCCAGGATATTAATGACGCTTTCCGGGACAGGTATTTTCTTTTCTATCAAAGGTTCTACTACATCGTAAAATTTTACAGGATGCGCTGTTTCTAAGAAATAGCCGGTGGATTCAGGATGATTATTCAAATATTCATTAAGTGCGTAAAAAGCAACTGCTCCATGTGGATCCAGCAAATAGTTTTGATTGTAAAAGACATCTTTGATAGTTTGTATTGTTTTATCATCAGATATACTGTCGCTGCTTAAGATGTTTTTTAAATCATCAAATTGGTTATGTAGCAGTTCTAATATTCTTATAAAATTGCTGGGACTTCCCACATCCATTGCGTTTGAAATGGTTGCTATTGCTTTTTGTGGAACAAACTTTTCTGTATCTAAATAATCAGGAACCACTTTGTTTGCGTTACACGCTGCAATAAAATGCTTCACCGGCATACCGGAAATATGCGCTAAAATTCCTGCGCAAATATTTCCAAAGTTTCCACTGGGAACACTTATAACAGGAGGTTCATCTTTTTTCTGCCATTGTTTCCAAGCGAATAAATAGTAAAATTGTTGCGGCAACCAACGCGCTACATTAATTGAATTCGCGGACGTAAGAAACAATTTTTCATTCAAAAGTTTATCCGAAAATGCTTCTTTAACCATTTGCTGACAGTCGTCAAAATTTCCTTCTATTTCGATTGCACGTATGTTATTTCCTAAAGTAACCAATTGCTTTTCCTGGACACTACTTACTTTTCCCGAAGGATATAAGATGACAACTTCTACGCCCTCAACATTAAAAAAACCATTTGCGACTGCTCCGCCGGTATCGCCGGAAGTAGCTACTAATACCGTTATTTTTTCATTCTTTCCCTTCATGAAATAACCCAAACAACGACTCATAAACCTTGCTCCAATATCTTTAAAAGCGAGTGTAGGACCATGATACAACTCAAGTGAAGAAATTTTTTCGGTTACGTTTTTTAATGGAATTTCAAAATCTATTGTTTCTGAAACAATTTGATGCAATTCATTTTCCGGTATTTCATTTCCAATATATGGCCGAATCGTTTTAAAGGCAATTTCTTCATTTGAAAACTCATTGATATTTTTAATAAAATCTTTTTCAAAAGAAGGAATAGTTTCAGGAAAGTATAAGCCTTTATCAGGTGCTAATCCACGGATAGTAGCTTCTTTAAAACTGACTACAGGAGCGTTTTTATTAAGGCTGAAGTAATTCATTTGATTTTTTACTTTTTTATTTTACAATTTTTACCCCGCTTTGGTTGACAGAAGTTACATAGGTTTTATATTCTACGCCGATTTTTTCATAAATGTTTTTCATAACCTGCTCAACTCTTTGAGCGGTTTCTTCTTTTTCACTGAACATAAAAACGGAAGGGCCTGAACCTGAAATGCCACCGCCTAAAGCGCCCGCTTCTTTGCAAAGGCTTTTCACTTCCTTGAATCCGGGAATAAGAATACTGCGAACAGGTTCTATTATTACATCCTCCATAGAACGTCCAATCAATTGAAAATCCTTATTGGTGAAGCCCATAATCAATCCGCCGATATTACCCCATTGCCTGATAGCATTCTTCAGTGTTACTTCTTTCCTAAGTATCTGCCTGGAATCTGATGTTCGAACTTCAATCTGGGGATGAACAATAGTTATAAAAAGATCCGGGCAATTTAATGGGATAATATCCAAAGGAAAAATAGAGCGAATAAGGGTAACACCTCCATAAATGCAGGGAGTTACATTGTCTGCATGCTTAACGCCACCTGCAATTTTTTCACCGTTCATTGCAAAACGAACTAAGTCTTTATTTGTAAAAATATTTCCCAATAAGTGGTTCGCTGCAACAACTGCACCGGCAGAGCTTGCTGCACTGGAACCAAGACCACTTCCCGGTTTTATATTTTTATGAACAGTCATATTAAAACCTAATCCTGTATGGTGGCGCATAGTTAGCTCATCATCCATTAATGACTGTAAAGCGACACCGGCAACATTTTTTTCAGGATCTTCTGTTAGATCATAGTCATCCGTATGTTTAATGTGAATACCGGGTTTTGTTGACATTGATAAGGTCATTTCATCAAAAGGTGCATTCAAAGCCATTCCTAAAATATCAAAGCCACATACCAGGTTGGCAATAGTTGCCGGCGCGATAACTTTTACTTCTTTCATTTTTGGTTTTTTAACTTCTTACTGCTCTTATAATATCAGCAAAAACTCCGGATGCGGTCACATCTGCGCCAGCGCCGGCTCCCTTTATTACCAGCGGTTGGCCGTTATACCGGTCTGTGTAAAAAAGAACGACGTTGTCTTTGCCGTAAAGATGATAAAAATCGTGGCTGGGGTCTATTTGCTGAAGGCCAACTTTCGCCTTCCCATTTTCATAGGAAGCTACAAACTTCAATTTGTTTCCATTGTTTTGTGCCTCTTTCAAAATATTTTTAAAATGCTGTTCTTTTTTTTCCATGCAAGCATAAAAATCTTCTACAGTACCTCTCATACATTCTTCAGGCATGAAGGAATTGTTAGTGATATCTTCCATTTCAATTTTTTCACCAGATTCACGGGCAAGTATCATAATTTTTCTGACAACATCAACGCCGCCGAGGTCTAACCTTGGATCTGGCTCCGTATAACCCTCATCCTGGGCTTGTTTTACCACCTTCGCAAAATTTTCTTTTCCATCATAATTATTGAAGACGAAATTTAAGGTACCGCTTAAAACTGCTTCTATTTTATTCACTTTATCACCACTTAACAGCAGGTCATTTAACGTGCCAATGACCGGTAACCCGGCTCCCACATTGGTTTCAAAAAGAAACTGGACATTAAATTCACGGGAGAGATTTTTCAATTGTTCATAATAATCATAACGTGAGGAAGCCGCAATCTTGTTGCACGCCACAATGGAAACACTTTTTCTAAGAATTTCGGCATAATAAGAGGCTACATTATCATTGGCAGTCACATCAACGAAAACAGAATTGCGCAAGTTCCTGGTCTTGATATTTTCTACAAAATCAGGAAGATCCATCTTTTCTCCATTTTCTAAAAGCTCTTTCCAGTTTTTTAGATCAATTCCTTTTTCATTGAAAAGCATTTTTTTGCTATTGGCAATACCCACCACTCTTAAATAGAGTCGCATGTTTTTTTGAAGAAGCTCATGCTGGTGCAATAATTGTGAAAGTAGCCGTGAACCAACGTTTCCGACGCCTGTGATAAATAAATTGACCTGTTTATAAGTTGTTTCAAAAAATTCTTCGTGTAAAACATTCACTGCTTTTTTTACATCTGCCGTAGCTATCACTGCAGAAATATTCCTTTCGGACGATCCTTGTGAAATGGCCCTTACATTCACACCATTTCTTCCAAGAGCACTGAACATTTTTCCACTTATTCCCGGATGACTTTTCATTTTGTCCCCGACCAATGCAATAATAGCGAGGTCTTTTTCAATAATCAATGGCTCCACTTTTTGGCGTTCAATTTCAATCGCAAAAGTCTCGTCAGCAGCTCGTTTGGCTCTTTCTGCAAAAGGTTCTTCTACTCCGACACAAATGGAATGTTCAGAAGAACTTTGTGTAATAAGAATCACGTTTATTTGTTCGTTTGCTAAGGTTTCAAACAATCTTTTTGAAAAACCAGGAATTCCTGCCATACCACTTCCTTCAAGGCTTAACAAAGCAATTTTATTGATACTGGAAATCCCGCGGACGCTGCTGACTTCTTTTGTTTCAGAAATATTTTCAATCAATGTTCCATGATCCTGGGGTGCAA
The DNA here is from genome assembly GCA_039935675.1 of Ginsengibacter sp. Lineage (GTDB taxonomy): Bacteria > Bacteroidota > Bacteroidia > Chitinophagales > Chitinophagaceae > Ginsengibacter. Next base: position 5,607 of record JBDTJV010000381.1, read on the forward strand.
AAGTACTTTTGACCCAAACAGGAATATTTTTTTTCATTACCGGCTGAATGGTTGGTGGATAAATAACCTTAGCACCAAAATGAGAAAGCTCCATTGCTTCTTTATAGAGAATTTCCGGAATTATTTTGGCATTTGAAACAAGCCTCGGATCTGCGGTCATCATCCCGCTTACATCCGTCCAGATTTCTAGAGCGCTGGCATCCACTGCCGCTGCGATGATAGAAGCAGTATAATCAGATCCACCTCTTCCTAATGTAGTGGTGATGTGCCTTTTGTCTGATGCAATAAATCCCGGAACAAGAAAAAAACGATCTTTTGCGGTCGAAAAATATTCATGAATCTTTTGGTCTGTAATTTGAAAATCAACTATTGCATTTTCGTAGTTTGAATTGGTAATAATAATTTCTCTCGCATCTACCCATTGGTTTTCAAATCCAGCAGTTTCAAATTTGGAAGAAATAATCTTTGAAGACAATATTTCTCCGTAGCTCATAATCCTGTCTCTTGTACGTGGGGTGAGTTCCTGCAACATATAAACTCCGTTGCAGATATCCTCAATATCGTTGCAAATCTGTTTAACCATGCTTAATACACGGCTTTGTTGCGCGACAGGAATTAGTTGTTTGACCATTTCAAGATGGCGACTTTCAATTTGTTCCAGCTGAGATTTATAATCTTCATTCCCTTCGGAAGCCAATACAATCGTGGTTAACAAAGTATCGGTAATTCCTCCCAAAGCAGAAACAACCAGTATCAATTTTTCATTTGGCAATCGATCTTTTAAGATAGCAACGATCTTATTTATATTGTCAGCGTTGGCTACTGAAGATCCACCAAATTTTAAAACACGCATTTTTTTAACTGTTAGATTTTATATATTGAAGTTTACCGGAGAGAAGAAAGCTTAAAGCCCAATGGATGATATAAAGTAAGTGCAACCCTTAACGGGTTGAAATAGTTGCGGTAATTGCAGAAGGAGATACTGCCATTGCTGAAAAAGAATATGGAGAAATAGGTTGGTTCATTTTTTTTAAGGCCGTGAAGTTAATATTTAAAAATTAAAATGATCTAAAAATATTTATTTTACTTTCCTGTTTAAAATTAGTTATTGACTATTTAAAGGCAAAAATAAAAAATCAGGATAATTGCTTGTTTACTGTTTTTGATCTACAGAAATATATGGAAAGCAAAGAATTGAACTTTTATAATTCAACACAAAATGAAAATCATGTGGATTTGTTGATTTACTATATCTCCGGAAATATCTATGGGTATTTCCTGGTCAAAAATATTGTTCCAGTTTTTCTTTAATCATTTCAGGTATGGATGCGCGTTTCATGGTTTTTGCATCCATAAAATATAATGTAACGTCGCCTATATTTAGCAATTCATTCTTTTCATTAAATATTTCACTGTGAAAAACAATTCTATGATGCAGAGGAATTTCTTTTACGGTGGTTACAACGGTTATCAGATCATCATATAATGCTGGCCTGATAAACCTGCTGTGAATTTCAGTTACCGGCATTATTACTCCTGCAGCTTCTACTTCTTTATAACTCAGCCCAAGACTGCGCAGCGCTTCTGTTCTTCCAATTTCATAAAATTGTGCATAATGACCATGATAAACAAATCCCATTTGATCGGTCAGCGCATAATGAATTCTTATTTGTGTTTTTGAAGTAAACATTGATTTCCTTTAAAATAGTTAAACCGAAAGTGAATCTTTTTTCAAAGCAATCTACTTCCCAATCATGCCGTCAATACTTATTTTTCCCGGGCCGCATAATAATACCATGATCGCGGATGCAAGATATATAGCGCCTCTTTCTCCTTCATCAAATATATTTCCATGAGAAGCTACAAAAACAACCACAACCATGGTGATAATAACAAAGACAGAAGCCAACCGGGTAAACAAACCAAGAATCAAAAAGATGGAACAAAAAAATTCAGCAAATATCACCAGCGATAACGAAGCAGTGGACCCAAGGTGCATAAAATTCATAAACTTGTATCTTAAAGAACCAAACTTGATCAATTTTGCGTAACCATGACTGGCAACAAGTAATCCAAGAACGATTCTCAAAATAAACATTCCAAAATTGAACGCGCCGGATGAATATTTGGTAGAAATTAATCTTTTCATAGTGTTTTTATAATTGTGTTAACAAAGAATTGTGCAATTTAAATCGTTTTTGAAATGATTCAAACACTTTCACAAATGGAATTACTGAATCGCTTTGTATTTTTGCGGCATTCAAAATTGAAATATAATTTGTACGCATGTTTTTTCTTTACTTCAATCCAGAAAATTAAAATCATAAAATTGATGACGCGCTTTTTTCTTCCCATAGTTTTTTCTTTTTTGTCTGTTAGCTGTTTCTCTCAGGCTAATTATTTTGTGACCGATCCACAAAAAGATTTTAAAGAAGCTAAAGATTATTTCATGAAAGGTGAATATAGTCTCGCCTATCCTTTATTAAAACCGCTGATTGATAAATATCCTGAGAATACTAAAAGCAATCATTCGTATTTAAACCAGGATGTTGAATATTTTTTTATTGTGTGTGAATTAAAAATGAACCAGGAAGTAGCGGTAGATGCAGCTAC
>JBDTJV010000382.1:0-11020 GCA_039935675.1 Ginsengibacter sp.
GGATTTAGATAAAGAAGATGCACGGGAAGGACCTGTCGGACTGGGTTACAGAGTTCCACTGGTAATTGCCTCGCCATGGTCGCGCGGAGGTTGGGTTAATTCCCAGGTATTTGATATTACGTCAACCTTGCAGTTCATGGAAAAATTCCTTTCAAAAAAAACGGGGAAAAAAATAAAAGAATCCAACATCAGTGATTGGAGAAGAACTGTATCAGGGAATCTTACGTCAGTGTTCCGGCCATATAGTGGTGAAAAGGTTGATCTACCTCAAAGCGTACAATTTGATCCTTTTGTAAAAGAAATTTACAATGCAAAATTTAAGGATATTCCGGCAGATTATAAACCGCTGAGTGATGTAGAAATACAACTATTGAGAAAAGATGTTTTTAATTCATCTCTCATGCCTTTGCAGGAAAAGGGTACCAGGCAATCGTGTGCTTTACCTTACCAGCTTGAAGTGGATGGGAAATTGACCGGTGATAAAAAGAGTTTTGAAATTAGTTTCTCTGCCGGCAATGAATTATTTGGTGACCACTCTGCAGGCTCTGCATTTACGGTATATGCTCCGGGAAAATACCTGGATAAAAATAGTAATCAAAATACATTTGAAGAAGTAAAAGCGTGGTCATTCGCTGTAAAAGCCGGAGACAAAATAAAAGCAGAATGGCCATTGTCTGATTTTGAAAATTGGAGGTATCATTTGAGGGTTTATGGTCCTAATGGATTTTTCAGGGAATTTTCCGGAAGTAAAAACGATCCGGTAATAGATATTCAAATTGAAGAGGAACGTTCGAAGATTTCTAAAAAACCAAATGGCAGTATCATTATTTCTTTAGAAAATAAAAACAATGAAAGCCATTCCTTTTATATCGAAAATAAGTACAACAACGAAAAGTCGAATATAGTTTTGAATAAAAATAACCTTTCAAAGAAGCACCTGGTTAACCTTGAAAAAAACTTTAATTGGTATGATATTTCTATAAAAATAACTGGGAACAATACATTTGAAAAAAGATACGCAGGTCGGGTTGAAACGGGAAATCCTGGCAAAAGCGATCCGATAATGGGAAGAGTATAGATAAATTCGAATAAAGAATTTGTCCAAATGTTGAGGGCCCTCGTTGCTAAACTAAAAGATTTTAGTGATGTTCTGCAGAAAGGATTCTGAATATATTCTCAAATATGGAAATGAAAATCCGGATTATTTGCCCGTTCACTGGAATGATAACTGAATAAAAATAAAAAACCCTTCCATATTAAACGAAAGGGTCAAATTATTTAAAGTTAAATGGTTATATTCTGAAATGCGCGAATGCTTTATTAGCATCAGCCATACGGTGAGTATCTTCTTTCTTTTTGAAAGCGGCACCTTCACCTTTGCTTGCTGCTACAATTTCATTGGCTAATTTTTCTGCCATACTACGACCGTTTCTGTCGCGGCTGTATTTGATAAGCCATTTAATGCTTAATGAAACTTTACGGTCAGCACGAACTTCCGATGGAATCTGGAAAGTAGCTCCACCAATTCTGCGGCTCTTTACTTCTACTCCCGGAGTTACATTTGCCAAAGCTTTTTTCCATACTTCATAACCTTCATCGCCGGTTATTTTCGATACTTTATCAATGGCATCGTAGAAAATAGTGTAAGCGCCACTTTTCTTTCCTTCCCACATCAGGTTGTTTACAAAACGTGTTACCAGCTTATCCTGGAATTTAGGATCAGGAGATAACGGTAATTTCTTTGCTTGTGCTTTACGCATTGTTCTTTTTTATTTTTTGCTGGCGGAAACGAACCGCCTTTGTTTAACTTTTATTTGTGACAGCCGAAGGTCACTTTGAAATTATTTCTTAGCTTTTTCTTTCTTTGTGCCGTATTTGGAACGACTTTGTTTACGGTCTTTTACACCAGCAGTATCAAGACTTCCACGAATAATATGGTAACGAACACCTGGAAGATCTTTTACCCTTCCTCCGCGAAGTAACACGATAGAGTGCTCCTGCAGATTATGACCTTCACCAGGAATGTAAGCGATCACCTCAATTTTGTTAGTAAGCCTTACTTTAGCCACTTTACGCAAAGCAGAATTCGGCTTTTTAGGTGTAGTTGTGTATACTCTTGTACATACACCCCTTCTTTGAGGACAACTGTCCAAAGCCCTTGATTTACTTTTCGCCCTGATAATTGTTCTTCCTTTTCTTACTAACTGTTGAATGGTAGGCATCGTTTTTTACCTTTATTTTTTTGGACGGCAAAGGTAAGTGGCGCTTTGCGAAAAACCAAAATTATTTGATACGAAAATCAGGTTTATTGAATTGAATAATAGGAAAGCGGGAGTCATTGTTCAAGTTAGGCTTTAACCATCCAATGATATTTATCTTCGGCCCTTCCTTCTTTGATGTCATTTAATCTTCTTTTTACCTCAGGCGCCTCCTTCCATTTTTCGGTTTCAAAGGTCATTACAAAATCTTTATAACGTAATTCTTTGATCGGAGAGATCGTGGCAGCTGTACCTGTTCCAAAAATTTCTTTGAGATCCTTGTTTTTATAAGCTTCCATTATTTCATCCATCCCTAAACGGCGCTCTTCCACTTTTAATCCCATGTCTTTAAGTATTTGAATAACGCTGTTCCTGGTTACGCCTGCCAATATAGTTCCTTCATCTATCGAAGGCGTGATGGCGGTATTTCCAATAATAAAAAAGACATTCATTGTTCCACATTCCTGTACGTATTTATGTTCAAGAGCGTCCATCCATAATACCTGGTCGTATCCTTTTCTTTTTGCTTCGGCGGTGGCATGCATAGATGAACCGTAATTCCCTGCATTTTTAGTGTATCCTACGCCTCCTTCTACTGCTCTTACGTATTTTTCTTCGGCATATATCCTCATCGGAGCGCTATAATAGGGGCCTGTCGGGCTTAAAATGATCATGAACTTATATTTTAAACTAGGTTTTACCCCGATCACTTCATCGGTACTAAACATAAACGGCCGGATATATAAAGAATGATCTGCTTTTGCAGGAATCCACTTTTCATCAAGCTTTACCAATTGCTTCAGTCCTTCCATAAAAATTTCTTCCGGAATAGCAGGCATTTCCATTCTTTCTGCAGAAATATTAAACCGTTTGAAATTGTCTTCCGGCCTGAAAATAAAGACTTCACCTTCCTTCGTTTTATAGGCTTTGATTCCTTCAAAAATCGCTTGACCATAATGCAAGGCTGCACATGCCGGATCAATGGTGATGGCCTGGTAAGGTTTAATTTCTACTGTTCCCCACTCGCCATTTTCATAATTCGCCTCGAGCATGTGATCGGTAAAATATTTTCCAAAAGGAATATTATTGAGATCCATAGAATCCAATTTGCTATTTTTTGCCCGTGTAACTTTAAAATCTTCTGTAGCGATCATATCGTTAAATTTGCCACAAAGAAACGAAAAAAAGGAGGTATAAAATCTTAAATGAGCCTTAATAATATTCAACTTTCCGGTGAAACCTGTAAAAATTTGTTTCAAAGTAATTTGATTCAGCTTACAAATACTGATTCTCAGGAAAAACCTGTTTCGACTAAAACTGACAGTCTTGGAGAAAATCTGCAGAAAATCTTTTTCCTCGTAAACGATCCTTCCTGCAGGTTTTTAGCCGATGATGAAATGGAAATGGTGACCAAACTTTTATCTGCCTGTAAGCTTTCCATGGCAGATATTGCCCTGGTAAATTTTCATTTCAATCCAATGGATTACCAGTCGATATCCAAAATGTTCGAACCAAAAAAAATCCTTCTTTTTGGGGTATCTTCCACACAATTGGACCTGCCATTTTCGATTCCATTTTTCCAGGTGCAATCCTTTCATGAACAATTATACATGACTGCTCCGCCATTACGGGACTTGTTAAATAATAAAGAATTGAAGAAAGAACTATGGATCAGCCTTCAAAAATTATTCCTTTAAAATAGATGAAGACCATCATTTTTGCTACAAATAATGCTCATAAAGTTGAGGAAGTACGTGCTATCCTGGAAGGACAATTCCAGGTTTTATCCCTGCATGATGCCGGCATTGACATCGATATTCCAGAACCATTCTTTACACTTGAAGAGAATGCCCGGGAAAAAGCAAGGGTGATCAACCGTCTAACTGGTAGTGATTGTTTTTCTGAAGATACGGGCCTGGAAGTAAGCTCTTTAGATGGCGAGCCGGGTGTAAAAAGTGCACGCTATGCCGGGGAAGACCGTTCTATGGAAAACAACATTGAAAAATTATTAAGTAATTTAGAAGAAAAACAGGACCGGAGCGCACAATTCCGTACCGTTCTTTGCCTTGTTGTAAATAACAAGGAGATAATTTTTGAAGGTATTTGTAAAGGGTTTATCATTGCAGATAGAAGAGGTGCATCAGGTTTTGGATATGACCCGGTTTTTGTGCCAGACGGATCGGGAAAAACCTTTGCAGAAATGACGATGAATGAAAAGAATAGATATAGCCATCGGAAAAAGGCCGTGGATCAATTAACCCATTTCCTAAAAAACCAGCGTTCGTAAGCTGAACGTTTATTAAAAAAAAATAGCATAAAATTTGGCTGATCAAAGCAACCATATTCCTACAGAAACCGACTTAATAAAAGGATGTATTGATGGAAACCCGGAAATGCAGCGAATGCTTTACCAGAGATTTTCTTCGAAAATGTATGGTGTTTGCCTCAGGTACTGTGAAAATACAGAAGATGCCAATGATGTAATGCAGGACGGATTTATAAAAGTGTATAAAAGTTTAGGGAAATTTAGGGCAGAAGGTTCATTTGAAGGCTGGATAAGGCGCATATTTATCAATACTTCGATTGAGCATTATAGAAAGAAGATTAAACTTTATAATGTAACTGAAGTACAGGAAAATACCATTGAGGATACGGATTTGAATATTTTGTCATCACTTGCAGTTAAAGATCTTCTTAACATCATCAATGAATTATCACCGGGATATAAACAGGTTTTTAATATGCATGTGATCGAGGGATATTCTCATAAAGAGATTGCTGAGATTTTGGGAATAACGGAAGGAACCAGTAAATCGCAATTGGCCAGGGCCAAGGGAGTTTTGAAAAAGATCATTGAGGCTAAGCCGGTTTCAAACCCCGCGAATAGAAATAAATAACGAATTGAATTTTTAAACAATAATGCAAAATTTTAAAAATAAACTTTATAATTATGAATCTCCGGCCCCGGAAGATATTTGGGACCGTATTGCCGGGGAATTGCAAAATGAAAAAATCTTAGACGTGCCTTTGCACCGGCGTTCTAAAGTGTTTTTTTATTCTGCGGCTGCCGCGGCTTCTATTGTAGTAATTCTTTTCGCTTCTTTATTCATAAAGCACCAGGGCCAGAAAAGTCTTATATCCAACGGTCAGAAAACTTCATCCCAACTGGCAATAAAATTGAAAGATTCTATCCGACAAAATCAGCAAATTCTGGAATCGATCATTCATGATCCTATTGAAAAAAAAGATATTATAGCCAGTGACGTGAATGAAGAAAATAAGTATAAAAAATATTTGACCGTCGCCGGCCCGGAAGGTCAGCCTGTAAAAATTTCTCAAAAAGTGGCTACTCTTATTTTGTATGCAGATAACGAGTTTCCTCCAAAACCGATATGGAGCAATAAAATTTGTAAATGGCAGGAAATCATGCTCAGTAGCACCATTTCTCCGACTTCTGCCAACCTTGTTGATCTGATTGAGATGGCCGCGAACAGCAATAACCTGGAATAAATTCGTCCAATAATGTCGCGGCTAAAATTACAACTTCCGGAAAAATTACTTACCTCTGTTTCTATCCCTGTCCGCATAACTGATATTAATTATGGAAATCATGTGGGAAACAATTCTATAGTTGAGATCATTCATGAAGCACGCGTTCAGTTTTTAAATGAACATGGATTAACTGAGCTAAATGTGGGAGGAATGGGGATTATTATGAGTGAACTTTTAGTAGAGTTTAAAAATGAAGCTTTCTACCACGATCTACTGGAAGTAAAAATATTTTGCGGAGAAATATCAAGGGTGGGTTTTGAACTATTTTACCAAATTTCAGTAAACAGAAATAACCAGCCTTCTATAATTGCAAAGGCAAAAACAGGAATGGTCTCTTATGATTATTCTGTAAAAAAAGTAAGCCCTTTGTCGGAAGAATTAAGAATTATTCTTTCTGGAAAATAGAAATTCGTGTTATTTGTTGGTTTACTATTTCAAACAATTCCAGTTTTTCTCAAACTAACCTTTCGTTCCATATCTTCCAACTTTCTTCAGCTTGTATCAAAAGCATCTTTTCTCCATTTTCAATTGTCGCTCCTTTTTTTTCCGCTAATGAAAGAAACCTTGTCTTTGATGGATTATAAATGAGATCAAAAAAGTAATACTGATCGGTTAAAAGGTCGTAAGGTAAAGGCGGACATTCATTTATATTGGGAAACGTACCCAACGGCGTTGTATTAATTACGATTTGATAATGAGGAAATATTTCCGGAAGATCTTCATAAGTAATAATAGAAGAAGAGGGTACTTTTTTGCGGCTTACTTTTAAAAAATCAATTTTTAATTCTTCCAAAACAAAAGCCACTGCGTTAGAAGCGCCGCCTTTGCCAAGTATGAGTGCTTTTTTATGAAAAGGTTTCAGGTGAGGAACAAATGATTTTTCAAAACCAACTACATCCGTATTAAAGCCAATCCATTTGCCATCTTTTATTTGGATACAATTGCACGCGTTAATTTCACTACATTCTTCCGATAATTCATCAAGAAAAGCTATGATCTCAGTTTTGTAAGGAATAGTTATATTAAATCCTTTCAGACGAGGTTCATTTTTTAATTTCCAGATTTCTTTTTCCAGATCTTTTAATTCAAAGTTTCGGTATTGGCAATCCGTAATATTTTCTTTTTGAAATTTTTCAGAAAAATATTTTTCAGAAAAGGAATGGCTTAAGGAACGGCCAAGCAATCCGTAAATTTCCATTATGCATTTTCTTTGTTAAGATAGAGATGAAAAGTGTCACCTCTCAGGCCTATTCGCATCGCTTCCAATGGAATGATCTCGGAAGGCGCTATATTACCAAGGTTGGCATTGCAACCAACTAATTCGAGAAAATACAATTGCTGCGCTTTTTGTGGAGCTTCCCAAAGAATTTTTTCAGCAGGAATTTTTGTCAAAATTTCATTTACCAAACCCTGGCGTACTTCTCCGCTATCGCGATACAAACCAACATTTCCCGCTTCTCTTGCCTCTGCAATTACATAAGAAGCACCAGCTTCCAATTCTGCCTGCATTTGTTCTATCCATTTATAAGGGGGCATAATATTCGTTGCATCCTTGCTTCCCACTTCGCTAAGAACTGTTCCGTGTTTAGTTAATTTTTCAATGTAACCACATTTTTCTGTGTGTGGGATAGTGATAGATCCATCGCTCACTTCCATATAAGTTACCTGGAAATCTTTACAAAGCTGGATATAATCATTGAATTGATTACGGATAAGAAAAGCTTCAAAAAGAGTTCCTCCAAAATAAACCGGTATTCCAACCGATTGATACAGTTCTATTTTTTCACGAAGATTAGGCGTCACGTAAGCCGTGCCAAATCCCAGTTTCAGAATATCTATGTGTGGATGAGCCGCGTTAATAAGATTCCGGGCTTCTTCAAGACTCAGGCCTTTATCCATTATCATCGTAACGCCGGATTGCCGCGGTTTGGTAACTCTTTCAGGAATTTGACTAAGATTAAAATTCATTTATTAAAGTATTGAGATTCGCAAATATAGTTTGGCAGAATTAGTTGTGAAAAAAAAATTATACTGGTTAGCAATAAAAAGGAAAGAAATTGACTATAGAAATATTTGTAAATCAACTCTTATTTCTTTTTACGTTTGTTCAAATGTTTGTAATGGCTGATAATGTCAGATACAGCCGGACGCTGTAAAAGCGCAGGATTCATATCTACAAATTGCCTGATCAATCCGGGCGCATCATTGATGGCAAGCTCGAGGAACAAAAGGGCTTCTTTAGATTTTCCCAATTCAAAAAGAATTGCTGATTTATAATAAATGAATAAAGGTTTGTTTTCTGTATTTTTCTGCGCATTGTACACCTGCTCGAGCGCTTCTTCATAATACTCAGCTTCGTAAAGACACCTAATCAATTCTTTCCAGCCTTTTACATTTTTAGGCCTGGCTTTTATAAATTGCGTAAAATGAATAACGGCGTCTTTAATGCGTCCCAATTCAATGAAACAAAGTGCGATCGAAAAGTGATAATCGGGTTGCTGCCTGTTGATATTCATTGCGCTTTCCAGGTTTGTAACAGCACTTTCCCAAAATCCTTCCTGCATATAAGTACAAGCAATTTTATAATAAAGCCGGCTTTCAGTGGAATTCAAATGCACAGCCTTTCTATAATGAAATCTTGCTTGCGCGGTATTCTTTAGCTTTTCATAGCAATAACCAATGGCTTCATAGATCACTTCTTCAGGCATGGAAAGTTCCAAAACCTTTTGAAGCGCTTCGATTGCCTCCCGGTATTTTTTAATCCTTAAATAGGCATCTCCCAGGTTGCGGTACGCATAATCAAATTTTTCATCAATGGCGATCGCATACTGATAAGCATCTATTGCTTTCTCATATAATTTTAATCCCTGGTAAGCAGTGCCGAGATTGAACCAGGCAAGATGAGAATAAGGATATTCATCGATGATTTGGTTGTGAATTTGAATACTTTCTTCATTTCTGCCTGTATAGTCTGCCCAAAAACATATTTTATAAAGAGCCTCCTCATTAGATGGATCCTGTTCGAGGACGAGCCGGAGGCAATTAAACACTTTGTCAAAATCCTCATAATCATCATATACATCTGAAAGTTCGAAAAGGAGTTCTATTTTATCTTCTCCATCGAAAACGACTATCGCTTCCTCTAAAATAGAGGCTGCTTTTTCCTGGAAATCCAGTGCCAGATAGGCATCTGTTCTTAAAATGTAAATGTTGATATCGTTGCTGTCCAAAACTTCTGCTTTGGATAAAAATTCGAGACCTTCATTATAATTTTGAGTAGCAATGAGAATATCAGCTTTTCTTACATAAAATAAGGAGGAATAAGGGAATTGTTCGATGGCAAAGTTAGCAGCCTCAAGCGCAGCAGCGAGATTGTCGTTCTCATCAAAATATTCTATCAATCTCTGAAACGATTCTTCTTCTATAAATTTGAATTTTCTGCCCGTTTTAAAATTGTTGTATTGACGCAACAATTCATTCATTTCCTCTTTTTCCTGGCGATAATGGTTGTCTTTCATATCGGCTCTTTCTTGTGGCTACAAAGTACTGATAATTTTAAAATAAAACCAACTTTAGAAACTAAATTCCCCACCGGCAAAAAAAATGGATGAATGGCTTGCATAATTCATAAATAAATCTTAATTTTGTTAAAAATACATTAAGTTTTCACAATGACAAAGTATACCAAGATAGTAGCGGTGATTTTGCTTGTTTGCGGGATATGCTTTTTTTCCTTTGCAGACAGAGGGGGGTTTGTGAAAAAAGACAAAACTCACCTCAATATTAAAATAAAAGGCAATTTAAAGAATTCTATTCCTTTCAACCTGAAATCAGGACTTACCTACCGCGGAAGTTTCCTGATGGATCGCGAACAGATAGGTAATAGTATGGTAAGTGATTTGTATATTTCCTACAAAAAAGGCAATTCAATTTATATTTTACCTTATAAACAAAAAGTGCTCATTCCGCAGTACAGTCAATCAGAAGGTTATAAATTGATTATTAGGGGAAGAAAGTAAAATAAGTTTTAAAAAGAAAAAAGCCTGCATTCATGCAGGTTTTTTTTGTTACTATCTTAAATATTACTCAATTTCAAATTTAAGAGTATTCTTTTGCCAGTAAATAAGCAAATATTGCCGAATGGTATTTTCATCAGATAAATATTCTCCTACAATCGAACATTCATCTTCTTTTAATATCTAACATTGCTTGTAAAATCTAAAATTTTTTAACAAAGCTGAAACTCTGTTTTGAAAAAGAATATTCAAACCAGTTGTGTATAATGAATAGTTTTTACAAAATTTAAAGGAAAAGGCTTGGGAGAATTCAATTCTACTGACATGACTAATTACAAAAGCAATGTTTAGTCGCTAAATTAAATCATTAGAAATGACCTAAAATAATCAATACAATTATTTTGCTTTCGTCTCTTCGTAAGTCATAACCCGGTATCCAGATTTTGGAATTTCAAACATAGAAGTGGGAACAGAATTAGTACTAATGGATGCAAGTGTGAATTTGAGCATCATTTTACCGGATTGCATTTCATATTGTACCGGAAGGCCCTGTAGTGTTTTGAACTGCGCATCATAAGATTTATTCGCTACGTTTACCTCAGTTGTATAATAAACAGTAAAACTGGTTCCGTTTTGTAGTTTTGCAATTGCTTTTTTACAATTATAACCTGCAATTTTCGCAGTCTCGCCCGTATTTTCAAAGGTAATTCCCTCGTATTTCTTATTGTTTTCAGTCCAGTTTTGAGCGGTTAGTGTGATCATCAGTTTTTGTCCACTGTAATCTTTTAAAATAACGCCGGATCCGGTGGCACCATCATAAATAGTAGCCTCACGGCCAAGGCTGCTTACCAGTTCCGAGCGGCTTTTATCCCCTTTTAAATAAATAGTAGTTGTAGCACCATCAAGCATATCCGCCATATTTGGCTGGCTGGTTCCTGTTTCAACAGACATATTATAAACTAGTACGCCTTCAGACATGGTCTTTTGCGCATCAGAATAAGAAGAAAAAAACATAAAAGAAATAAATAATACCAGGAACGATTTCATATTTTGATGATAAGTTTACAATAAATCTACATAAAGATACTTTTCTTCCCTTAATGGTTGCAAACCAGTAAATTATCTTTTCTTTTTTATGGCATCGCTTTTATCTTTCATCGATTTAAGCTTGGCATTTGATTCCTGCATGGCTGC
>JBDTJV010000383.1:0-5068 GCA_039935675.1 Ginsengibacter sp.
TGATACGCTTCTGACCAGCCTTAGTGGCGGAGCCTTTGACGAGGCAATGAAAGTGATCAACCCGGTTTTGTACGAGGTAAAAAATGCCGTGAAATCACTTGATTCTGTGCTTACAACGATTACCACTCTGTTTGATGTTCGTACAAAGGATAACATTCAAAGTATTTTGAACAACCTTAACCTGACCACAGCTTCCTTTCTGGTTACGGCGCAATCTGCACAAAAAATAATGGATGTCCAGCATGGAGCACTCGCTCAATCTCTTAATAATGTTAATTCTTTTACGAGCAATCTGACCAAAAACAATTTAAAACTGGACAGCATTGTCAATTATACCAATAGTTTTACCAGAAATCTATCAGAGATCAATTTGCAAAAATCGCTGGATACTTTAAATATAGCGATCAACAATTTTAAAGAAGGTTCACAAAAATTAAATAGTAAAGATGGCACTGTTGGATTGTTGTTAAATGACAAAACCTTGTATAATAATCTCAAGAGCACTACCGAAAAAATGAATATTTTGCTGGATGATATCAGGGTTCATCCAAAAAGGTATGTCAACATCTCTATTTTTGCAAAAAAGGACAAAGGCAATTACTTAACGGCTCCCCTGGTTGATGATTCCATAAAAGTGGTAAAACCATAACATGTTTGTAAGGGTAAAATTTTTGGGCCTCCTTTTTTTTTTAATTGTCGGGTATCAATCCTACTCACAAGTTGCACCGCAGGCTCCTCCAAAGGATACCTTGAGAGAATTTCAAATAATCCGTGGACCAAGCATGCGGGCTATCCGTATTGATTCTGCAACTACTCTTCAAACGATTGCAGGTGGGGCAATTATTCAGCAAGGCAGCACCATTTTCCACAGTGATAGCGCAGTGGTAAACCCGGTGACCCACATCATGGAAGCCTTTGGTAACATTGAAATAAACCAGGCGGATACAGTCCACACCTATAGCCAGTACCTGAAATACCTTGGAGTTGAAAAGATTGCTTACCTGAAAAACAAAGTAAAACTTGTTAATAAAAGCGGTACTCTTTTCACTGACGACCTCGATTATAATCTTCAATCAGGAATTGGGAATTTTCACAATGGCGGAAAAATAATTGAGGGAAAAAGTGTGATTACCAGTGTGGAAGGCACTTATTATGATGACACGCGGGATATTATTTTCAAGAAAAATGTAAAACTGGATGAGCCGAAAATGCATATAAGGGCCGATTCTCTAATGTACAATATGCAAACCAAGCAGACCACATTTATCAGCCAAACGTATATTAAAACTCCTGAAATTGAAGCAAACACTACGCAAGGAACCTATGATGTAAATACAAAAAATGCTTTTTTCTCTACACGATCTACAGTAAAGGACAGCAGTGGCCGCTTATATACGGCAAATACGATGGCCATTGAAAATAAAAGCGGGAATGCACAAATGGAAGGAAATGCAGTGATTATCGATTCTGCAGGTGGGTATACCATCATAGCCAACCAGATTTTTATGAATAAAAAAAACAATTCTTTCCTGGCTACGAGAAAACCTGTTTTAATCCTTAAGCAAAAGAACGACAGCACTTATATCGCAGCAGATACTATTTATTCCGGCTTTACCACTTTTGTGAATAACACCAATAAAGTGCTTAAAAATGCCAGCACCATTAATGTAAATATTGAAGAAAATCAGAAGGTTCACGAAACGATCACAAATGATTCCACCGCGCAATTTTTCCTAAAAAGACAACAGGAAGAATCTGATGCTGCAAGGGAAATTCAGGAGGAAAAGGACAGTTTAAAAAATACACCATCCCAGGATTTACAAGACAATGAGAGAAGGGCAAAAGGGAGGCCGCATTTAAAAGATTCTGTTGAAAGAGAAATAATTCCTCCGAAGCATTTGATTGATTCAGTGCAAAAGAAATTAAAAGAGAATGAAATCGATTCTTTGAAAATAAAAGATTCTTTGCATAAAGAAGTTGCATTTGAACGACTGAAAAAGGATATGCTTCTGAAAAAAGATACGCTTCTGAGAAAAGATTCGTTGCAAAAAGAACCGGACTTGAAAAAACCTGCGGCCGATTCATTACAAACTGATTCTTCAAAAATCCTTCCTGAAAATCTTTCTGAAAATAATAAGGACAGCCTGGGAATTGCATTGGATTCGATCAACAAATCCGATACATCTATACGTTATTTTCTTGCTTTTCATCATGTAAAGATCTTCAACGATTCTCTACAAAGCATTAGCGATAGTATGTTCATTTCTTCCAAAGATTCTGTTTTTCGATTGTATTACAGTCCTGTTCTTTGGAGCGGAAATACTCAGATAGCCGGTGATACCATGTTTCTTTATACAAAGAATAAACAACCTTTAAGACTGTATGTTTTTGAAAAAGGATTAATTGTAAACCGTACGAAAGAGGGATTTTTTAACCAGATGTCAGGCAAAACGATCAATGGTTATTTCGTGGATGGCAAAATTGATTATATGCGGGTAAAAGGTACCCAATCAGAAAGTATTTATTATATTCAGAATGATGACAGCGCTTATATAGGCATGAATCGGGCTACCGGTGATGTCATTGATCTTTATTTCAAAAATAGCGATCTCAATAAGGTCCTTTTTATCAATAATATTGATGGTAAATTATACCCTATGAACCAGATTCCGGAAGATCAGAAGAAATTGAAAGATTTCAAGTGGCTCGATGACAAGCGTCCTAAAAACAGGGCAGAATTATTTGAATAATGTGAAGTATAATGATCCTTTGAACGGTTTTATTTCAAATCCGGATTTTAGAATTTCTTTTTGTAGTAAACAAACAATCAGGGAGGATTTCTACTCAGCTCAATCCAGGATAGTTTACGTTTATCCCTTTTAGTTAGAATGATTTATAGTAAACAAACAAATAAGTTGCTTTTCGATTTTATACCTCTTTTTGTGGTGGCAGATCATCCTCACCAGTTTTGTCTTCTACCTTCAGGTCAGGGAAAAGAGAAATGATCATTAGTCCAATGCAACTGATGATCAGAAGATAAAGTCCGTATTCTTTTTGTGGACAATAGGCATTATAACAGGAAGTGAAAATAACATAGGTTTTTAGCAGGTAACCCAGGTTAAGCGCAGCTAAAAAGATCAGTGTTCTTTTGGCCCAGATCTTATTAATAAAGACGAGAATTACACAGACGACCGCAAAGAAAACAAAAACTTTTCCCGGCCTGCCATAGATATTATGTTGAGTAAAAAAACCGGTAAATGATTTCTGGATATCAGGGTAGTACGCCCAGGGAAGAAAACAGCTGGCAGCCAGAATTACGCAGGACAGAAGGCCAAAAAGTTTATAATTTTTCATTTTTATTGATCACTAAAAAATCCGAGAATAATTTGGTGTGCAATGTTAGTTTATTTTTCTTTGTCTGAAGGAAATTAAAACACCTAACTATACTGAGCACAATAATCCGTATCATTCTATTTGGAACTTATTAAATATTTATGTCTATTTCTTTTATTGAATCAGGTAGATAAGTCGCAAAGCTTTTTTATCAAAAGATACGAATGTGGAATCCTTTCTATAATCATGTCAGCCGTTCCGGCTTTAATCCTGAAAGAATGCCAACAACAGGGAACTGCCATACTTTATCCATGCCTCATCCATACCTTTCCCATACTTTATCCATGCTTCATCCATACTTATTTCATACTCTCCTCATACTTACTTCATACTCTTTTCATACTCTCCTCATACTCTTTTCATACACTCCCCATACACTCCCCATACATAACTCATACACTCCTTATGCATGAAGTTACTTATTTCTCTAAAAATTTTTTGAATCAGGTAGATATATCGCAAAGCTTTTTTATTAAAGGACATATTGAAAACCGCTGTCTCCTTGTC
Organism: Ginsengibacter sp.; assembly: GCA_039935675.1. Classification (GTDB taxonomy): domain Bacteria; phylum Bacteroidota; class Bacteroidia; order Chitinophagales; family Chitinophagaceae; genus Ginsengibacter. The sequence goes on from JBDTJV010000383.1 coordinate 3,901, forward strand.
CGGAAATTGTTGAATAAAATCAATTATATTCATCCCTTTAAACATAGATAATAATTTTAGTTGGAATTTACTAATATTATTAGCTGTATACAAACCTTATATTTACATCGCGACTCTTCTACCTAATTCAATTCTTATAATGTAATTAACCCAATAAAAAAATCAAAATGAAAAAATGTAAAATCTCTATTATCCTTTTGGGGTTTACAGCCCTCTTATATTCCTGTGCCCATCAGCAAAAAATAAACGCGTATCATTTTGAAACCAATAAAAATATCCAGGTCAAAAGAGGAGCAGTTGTTTCTGCCAGTCCTTTGGCGAGCGAAGTGGGTGTTTCAATTTTAAAACAAGGAGGTAATGCCGTGGATGCAGCTATTGCAACGCAGTTGGCTTTAGCTGTAGTTCATCCCAGTGCGGGAAATATTGGTGGTGGTGGATTTAGTATCATTCATTTAAAAAATGGTCAGAATATTTCTATTGATTTTCGTGAAATGGCTCCTGGAAAGGCTTCCAGGGATATGTACCTTGATGCTAATGGTAATCCTCAAATGAACCTGTCACAGGAAAGCCCTCTTGCAGTGGGAGTTCCCGGTTCTGTTGCCGGAATATTTGAATGTATGAAGTATGCAAAGCTTCCTTTTAAAAAATTGATTCAGCCTGCGATAGACTTGGCAGAAAAAGGTTTTGTTCTCTCATCAGGGGAGGCATCCAGTCTTAATTACAGTAGAAAATATTTTCTAAAAATGAATAAAGTGGTACCAATTTTTGTAAAAGACGTTCCCTGGAAAACCGGGGATACCCTGGTACAGAAAGACCTTGCCACAACTTTGGAAAGAATCCGGGATAATGGGGCTAAAGGATTTTACGAAGGGGAAACTGCTAAATTGATTGCGGAGCAAATGAAAAGGGACCAGGGGATTATTACTGAAGAAGATTTAAAAAATTACCAGGCAAAAAACCGGGTGCCAATTGTTTTTGATTATAAAGGAAGTACCGTTGTTACAATGCCTTTACCAAGCAGCGGAGGAATTATCCTTGAGCAAATGTTGAAAATGAGCGCGATGGAAAACATTGGTGAAATGAAATATGGTACCCTGGCATCAGTGCAATTAATGACAGAAGTAGAAAGGCGTGCATTTGCTGACAGGGCAAAATATTTAGGCGATCC
>JBDTJV010000384.1:0-3103 GCA_039935675.1 Ginsengibacter sp.
GAAGACGATAACAGCGCTGAAACAAAGGAATGGGTAACGCAAGAAAACCTGGTAACTCAAAATTACCTTTCCCAAATTCCTTTTCGGCAAAAGATAAAAGATCGTCTTAAAGAAATGTGGAATTATACCCGCTATGGTTCTCCATTTAAGGAAGGGGATTTTTATTATTACTATAAAAATGACGGTTTACAAAACCAGGCTGTATTATACCGCCAGGAGGGATTACAGGCAGAGCCTGTAATTTTTATTGATCCGAATAAAATGAGCAAAGATGGTACGGCAGCAATAGAAACGCCTTCTTTTAGCAGAAATTTCAAATATGCCGCCTATCTTGAATCGCAATCAGGCAGTGATTGGGAAGTAGCCCATTTGATGAATGTGAAGGATAAAAGTTTGATGAAAGATGAATTGCATTTTATCAAATTCAGTGGTATCTCATGGAACGGCGATGATGGGTTTTATTACAGTCGTTATCCGGAACCGGATGAAAATGAAAAATTGACCACTCAAAATAAAGATCATGAGGTCTTTTTTCACAAGATTGGAACGCCACAGAGTGAAGACCTTTTAATTTATCAAGACAAAGAAAATCCTTTACGAATAGTAGGAGTATGGCTTACAGAGGATGGGCGCTTTTTAACCCTCACCAAAAGTGAAGGAACAAGTGGTACGGAGCTGATGGTAAAAGACATGCAAAATACTTCACCAAACAATGATTTTGTTTTGTTGGTTAAAGGTTTCGATACTGAATCGAATTTCATTGATAATGATGGAAATAAGCTGCTGGTTCGTACCAACGAAGGCGCGTCGAATTATAAGGTAGTTTTGATTGACCCCAAAAACCCTTCGATAGAAAATTGGGAAACAATTATCCCCGAAAGAAAGGAGTTGCTGGAATCTGTCGCCACTGCTGGTAATAAATTATTTCTTTCCTATCTCCAGGATGCTTCCAGCAGGATTTATCAAACCGATTACCAGGGTCACGGTGCCAAAGAAATCCACTTACCCGGAATCGGCACTGCATCAGGTTTTGGTGGACATCGCAATGACCATGAAATTTTTTATACTTATTCTTCTTTTGATTATCCCGCTGCTATTTTCAGTTATGATATTAATAAAGGAAAGTCTTCACTTTTCAGAAAAAGTGAGGCAAAGGTAGATGCTGATAATTATCAAACCGTTCAATCATTTTGTACAAGTAAAGACGGAACAAAAGTGCCCATGTTTATTACTTATAAAAAGGGATTGAAACTGGATGGTAATAATCCTGTTTTAATGTATGGTTATGGTGGTTTTAATATCGCTATGACGCCCGGGTTTTCAATTTCCAATGCTTTTTTTATGGAGGAGGGAGGTGTATATGTCCAGGTGAATCTTAGGGGAGGAAGTGAATATGGAGAAACCTGGCATAAGGAAGGAATGCTCCAAAATAAGCAAAATGTTTTTGATGATTTTATCTCCGCGGCGCAGTTTCTGATCGATAAAAAATATACCAATCCTGCTAAATTAGCCATCCGTGGCGGTAGTAATGGAGGATTGCTGGTCGGTGCAGTGATGACGCAAAAGCCTGAACTTTTTAAAGTGGCCATTCCTCAGGTTGGCGTTATGGATATGCTACGTTATCATAAATTTACAATAGGGTGGGCGTGGGCAACAGAATACGGAAGTAGTGATAAGAAGGAAGATTTTGAAAATTTAATTAGATATTCTCCTTTGCAAAATTTAAAACCGGGAACAAAATATCCTGCAACTATGGTTACTACTGCAGATCATGACGATAGGGTGGTTCCTGCCCACAGTTTTAAATTTGCGGCAACTTTGCAGGCTGATAATGACGGCACGAATCCAACATTAATCCGCATAGAGACAAAAGCCGGCCACGGCGCAGGAAAACCAACTGATAAACAAATAGATGAAGCTGCTGATATCTGGAGCTTTGTGATGTATAATTTGGGAATGGATTTCAAATAAGAAAAAACAAAAATTTCTATAATAAAAAAACGCCTCAAAACAGATTTGAAGCGTTTTTTTCATGAGAAAAAATTTAGATCAAAGGTGGGATTTCTTCAGGTATTTCATGAATGTCATCTCGTTCATCATATGGATATTTTTCAGGATTTCTTAAACGGCTATGATGGCGGCTATACCCGAAGTAAATAATAAAGCCAATTAATAACCATCCAAATAACCTTACCCAGTTTGTCCAGCCTAATCCGAATATCATGGCAGAGCATACCACGATACCGCAAATAGAGACCACTTTCACTGCCGGGACTCTGAATCCACGTGGTATTTCCGGGTGTTTTACCCTCATGATCCACACTCCGGCGCATACTAAAATAAAGGCAAATAAGGTTCCTATACTGGTCATATCTCCGACAATATCGCCCGGGATAAATGCAGAAAAAGCACCCACCAGCACGAGGAAAATAAGATTGGATTTGTAAGGCGTTTTAAATTTTGGATGAATAGAAGAAAAAACTTTTGGCACAAGCCCATCCATACTCATTGAATAAAACACCCTTGATTGGCCCATGAGCATCACCAATATTACTGATGAAAAACCTAAAAGGATCGCAATAGTTACCAGGTCGCTTAACCATTGAAAAGTAGGAACCCAAACACCACCAACCATTGAACCGCTCATGTGTTCGATTGCGTAAACTACTGATGCTTCGCTTCCCTTTGTTCTAAATTCCTGGACAGAGGCAATTCCCGTAAGTACATAAGAAAATAAAATGTATAAAATAGTACAGATTACCAGGGATCCTAAAATTCCTATAGGCATATCCTTGCTTGGATTTTTCGTTTCCTGCGCGGCCGTTGAAACAGCGTCGAAACCAATGAAGGCAAAAAAGACGACCCCCGCCGCTCCGAGAATTCCTAGCAATCCCCCATAATGATAAGTGATTCCCATTGGATCAGTATAAGTTGTTGCAGCTGGAATAAAGGGTGTATGATTTTCAGGTTTGATATATTGCCATCCGACTACTATCACCACTATTACGATGGCCACTTTTAAAATTACAATGATCGCATTTACCAAGGCGGATTCCTGCATACCTCTTATTAATAAAAGGGTGAGCACCACCACAATAAACAC
>JBDTJV010000385.1:0-4572 GCA_039935675.1 Ginsengibacter sp.
GCACGCAATCTTTAGCAACTAAAAAATGCAAAGAAGGAGGAAGCATGGAAATTACCAGGTCTGCATTTGATATAAATTCGTGTCTTTTTTCTTCATTACTTACATCAAAAGAAACAGCTTCTGTTGATGAAAATTGTTTTGTTTTTGATTGCGCCAGTGAAAGATCTGCGTCACAAACCGTAAGTTTCCAATCTTTTTTTTCACAGCATTTTCCCAGGTATTCAATGAGACACGTGGCTGACTTTCCCGCTCCAAATAATAAGATTGTTTTCATCAGGCGAATGTAAGGAATTGTGAATAGTGAATGGTAAATGGTGAATTGGAAACTTTCTAAACTCTCCAAGCAAATAAACTAAAAGAATTAACCATTGAATCAATAAACCGGTAAATATTTTCCATTCAAAAGTGGTGAAAAATATCTGGTAATAAATATAGTTTTTCAAGGAAAAAAGGACTTTAAAAACTATATTTGCAAATACTATAAAATTATGGAAACAATTGGAGATGAATTGCCGGAAAGCGGCGCACCGCGGGGAAGAATAATTCCTGTAAACATTGAAGAACAAATGAAGTCCGCTTACATTGATTATTCAATGAGCGTGATCGTTGGCCGGGCGCTCCCGGATGCAAGAGATGGTCTCAAGCCTGTGCATCGACGGATTTTATATGGTATGTATGAAATGGGAAATACTTACAATAAGGCTTATAAGAAATCTGCGCGTATCGTCGGTGATGTAATGGGTAAATACCATCCGCACGGCGACTCGTCTATTTATGGCACATTAGTTCGAATGGCGCAGGATTGGAGTATGCGCTATACTTTGGTAGATGGCCAGGGAAATTTTGGAAGCCAGGATGGAGATTCTCCGGCTGCCATGCGATATACAGAAGTAAGATTGGAAAGAATTGCCGAAACCATGCTCGAAGATATCGAGAAAGATACTATCGACTGGCAATTGAATTATGATGATAGTACAAATGAGCCGACCGTTTTGCCAACACGCATTCCCCAATTACTTTTGAACGGAGCGAGTGGAATCGCCGTCGGTATGGCTACCAATATGCTGCCTCATAATCTTTCGGAAGTGGTGGATGCATGCATGGCTTATATTGATAATAGGGAAATCACCATTGATGAATTAATCAAAATTGTCAAAGCGCCTGATTTTCCAACAGGTGGCGTCATATTCGGTTATGATGGCGTAAAACAGGCGATGCATACAGGCCGCGGAAGGCTTGTGCTGCGAGGAAAAGTGAGTGTGGAAACTTCAAAATCAGGCAAAGAGAAAATTATTATTACCGAAGTTCCTTACCAGGTAAACAGGGATGCGTTGACCGAGAAGATAGGCCATTTGATCAATGATAAAGTGATTGAAGGAGTTTCAGACGTAAATAATGAAAGTAATAATAAAGAAGGAACCAGGATTGTAGTGGACCTTAAAAAAGACGCGATTTCGCAGGTAGTTATCAATCATCTTTATAAGCACACAGAACTACAAACTTCTTTTGGAATTAATAATGTGGCTTTAGTACATGGCCGGCCACATACTTTAAATATCAAACAACTTATCAGCGAGTTTGTAAATTTCCGCCATGAGGTAGTGATCAGGAGAACAAAATTCGAATTGAAAAAGGCAGAGGAAAGGGCACATATTTTAGAAGGCTTTCTGATTGCACTCGATCACCTGGATGAAGTCATAAAATTGATCAGAGCTGCTGCAACTCCGGATATTGCTAAAGAAGGTTTGATGTTAGAATTCCAGATGAGTGAAATACAGGCGAAATCAGTACTGGAACTTCGTTTGCAACGCCTTACCGGAATGGAAAGAGACAAGATAAGGGAAGAACATGCACAAATAATGCAACTCATTGGTAAGTTGAAAGAAATACTCGCAGATGAAGGAAAAAGGTTTGAGATCATTAAGAATGAATTGATAGAAATAAAAGAGAAATACGGAGACGAAAGAAAAACGGAAATTACCTACCTTGCTAATGAAATCAGCATGGAGGATTTGATTGAAGAAGAAGATGTCGTAGTTACTATTTCTCACTTAGGTTATATCAAAAGAACTCCGGCGACAGAATATCGCCAGCAAAAACGCGGTGGTCGCGGTGCCAGAGGAAGTAAAACAAGAGAAGAAGATTATATAGAACAGCTTTTTGTTGCATCTACTCATCACACCTTGTTATTTTTTACCGAAAAAGGAAGGTGTTTTTGGCTAAAAGTGTACGAAATAACGGATGGTGATAAAACAAGCAAAGGCCGTGCTATTCAGAATCTGATTCAAATTCCACCGGATGATGCTATCAGGACGATCATTTCGATAAAAGATCTGGCAGACGAAGAATATATAAATAATCATTATATTGTACTTTGCACCCGGAAAGGGATTATTAAGAAAACCAAAGTTTTGGATTTTTCGAGACCACGGCAGAATGGAATCAATGCAATAACGATCAATGAAGGTGACCAGTTGTTGGATGCCTGCCTGACAGATGGCAAAAAACAAATAATGATGGCCGTAAAAAGTGGCCGCGCGATAAGGTTTCCAGAAGAAAAAGTGAGATCAACCGGGAGAGGAGCGATCGGGGTTTTTGGAATTTCAGTTGATTCTGATAAGGATGAGGTAGTTGGTATGATTTGTGTAAATATTGATGATCCTTCAAGCAGTATTTTAGTGGTAAGTGCAAAAGGTTTTGGAAAAAGAACGGCAGTTGAAGAGTACAGAATTACCAATAGGGGCGGTAAAGGTGTAAAAACGATCAATGTTACAGAAAAAACAGGCAAACTTATTGGATTGCTTAATGTGAACGAAACGCAGGATCTGATGATTACCTGCAAATCGGGAGTGATCATCCGTACATCCATAGGTGCTATCCGCGAAGCTGGCCGTGCTACTCAGGGTGTAAAACTGATCAGGCTCGACGAAGGTGATGAAATAGCAGCTATCATTGGCATCGATGATCACGAGGATGAAGATAACGGAACAGAAGCGGTAGAGAATTCATTAGTACAAGCAGGAGATGATAATATAAAAAATGATGTAAACGCAGCTTTGCCTGAGGAAGGCTCAGAAACAGGTAACAGTGAAAATGAAGACGAGGAAAATGAAGATAATGATGAAGAAGGAAGTTTAGATAATGATGAAAATAGTACTGATAGTCAATAATTTAAAACCAAAATAAAATATGAAAAGAATTCTTTTGCCCATTGCATTTGCTTTTTTGGTCAACGCTACTTTTGGCCAGGATATGAAAAAAGCAACTTCATACGTGAATGATAAAAATTATCAAAAAGCAAAAACGGAGATTGACGGTATTCTTGCAAAAGATCCCAATAATACTGAAGCGCTTTATTTAAAAAGTAAGGTCTATGCAACCATGGCTGATAGTTCAGCTTATAAAAGTCTTTTTACTGGGGATCCTTATCAGGAATCTTTGGATGCTTTCAAAAAAGCAATCGCAGACTCCACTAATCCAAAAGTTACTCTTTTGGTAGTAAAAGATAATTATCAACCGGTATTCCAAATTTATTCTGGTTATTATGGAGAAGCTGCCGCAGCCTTCAACGATGCTGCCAATTCTCCTAACAAACCGGATACTGTAGGATTCGCCAAAGCAATGGACCTGTTTATAAAAGCAAACGATGTGGGTCAATACATTGCAGCACACAAATGGGCCAATATTGGAAAAGTAGATACCACACTCGTTCTTAACATTGCCAAATCTGCTTTAAATGCGAAAAAAGAAGATTCTGCACGCAAATATTTTAAAGAAATAGCTGACGCTCACATTAAAGGGCAACACGATGCTGCAAATACAGCGGATCCTAATTTTGAGCTTCCTTATCAGTGGCTTACTCTTGATTATAAACAAGCAGGAGATTCTGCCAATATGGTAAAATATGCCACAATAGGCAGTGAGCTTTATCCAAACGACGATTATTTTGATTTTGTAGAAATGGATTATTATAGGGAAAAAGAAAACCGTCCTGCATTATTTAAAAAATATGATGAACTTACTGCAAGACATCCTGACAGTCTTAGATATCATTTGAATTATGCAACAGAAATCTTTAGTTATGTGTATAATAGCGAAGATGGAACAGTTATCAATGATAAAGATCAATTGTTAACTACTTTACAGGCCCAGCTTGACAAAGCACTTTCGCTGGAACCAGACAATCCGAATGTGAATTTATTGTATGCCCAGTATTATTACAACAAAGGAATTGTTGCATTGGAAGATGCTGCTAAAGTTAAAGGAGCAACGTTAACTGCCGATCAGAAAAAAAATAAGGCGGATCTCACCGCACAGGGAACAGAAAATTTAAATAAAGCAATACCGTACGCAGAAAAAGCGAGTACAACTTTAGAAGCAGGGTACAAAAAATCAGAAAGATCCAGGTATAAATCTACCGTAAATCTTCTCCAAAATATTTACCAGAGTCTTGGAAACAAAGATAAATTGAAAGTTTACCAGGATAAATATGATCAGGCTGACACCAAGTTTGTTCAATAATTAATTGATTTCTTTTTAGAAGCCCCGGAATTTTCCGGGGTTTTTTTATTA
>JBDTJV010000386.1:0-6522 GCA_039935675.1 Ginsengibacter sp.
TTTACTTTCAAGGCTTGAAATGATTTTACTCATCATTGTTTCAATTTCCTCATCAGTCAATGTTTTTTCTTCATCTAAAAAAGTGAAATTAATAGCCAGGGATTTTTTATTTTCTCCTAATTTTTCATTTTCAAAAACATCAAACAAGCGTATATTTTTTAGCTTTTTAATACGCAAAGATTTGACCAGTTTTTCAATTTCTGTATATTGAATGCTTTTATCCAATAACACGGAAAGGTCCCTTTCTACTACTGGATATTTTGGAACGGCCTCAAAATATATTTCTTCATTTCCGGTCAATGAAATTATCTTATCCCAATTAATGTTAACATAAAATACCGGTTGTTTTATAGAAAACATATCGAGATCTTTTTTGACGACTTTTCCGATAACAGCGAATTCAGAACGGTTTACTGAAGCAATGAGGGAATCATCCAACGGAAATGCATCTGACGTATCAATTTGGTAATTTTTTAGCCCCAATAGAGAAAAAATGGATTCACAAATTGCTTTCACAAAATAAATATCTGTTTTTTGAGCGGGAGATTTCCAGTTCACTTCATTTTTGTTGCCTGTAATGTATAAGGCAAGATTTTGCTCTTCCTGATATTTTTCTTTATCAACAGAATACGTTTTTCCAAATTCAAAAAGCAGCAAATTATTATTTTTCCGGTTCAGGTTGTAAGCCACACATTCCAGCCCCGTTGGCATCATGTCGGGCCTCATTACATTTAATCCTTCGCTAAGACTATTGATGATCTTTACAGTTGTTTCAAGAACATCTTCTGTAAAATATTTACTATTGGTGATGGAATTTGTGAAGATCTCATAAAAACCATTTCCGGTTAACCAGGCAATAATTTTTTCTTTCTGCAATGTTTTTTTCAAACCTGTATCAATTGCAGGCGACATATTGATTGTAGTGGGGATTTCGATATTATCCAGGCCATCAATACGCATAATTTCTTCAACAACATCTGCCGGAATGCTTATATCAGGGTTGCTAAAGGGAACATTCACTTTTATATTATCAATCCCTTCACGAACAACTGTGAAATTTAAAGAGGTCAAAATATCTTTTATCGTATCCGGATGATAATTTTTTCCGCTTAATTTTTTTAAATAATGATAAGATAGAGTAACTTCTTTTTTTTCTTTTGGGGTTGGATATACATCTGTAATATCAGAGGAAATTTTACCTCCTGCAATCTCTTTGATTAAGACAGCAGCTCTTTTCAATACATTTACGGTGTTACTAATATCAACTCCTTTTTCAAAACGTACAGCTGCTTCTGTTCTTAGGTTATATCGAAGCATTGATTTCCTGATAGCACCAGGATTAAAAACAGCACTTTCCAAAAAAACATTTGTTGTGTTTTCAGAAACGCCGCTTTCGGCACCACCGAAAACACCAGCAATACACATAGGTTCATCATTCCCATTGCAAATCATAATGTCCTCACTTCCCAGTTTACGTACTTTTTCATCAAGGGTAATAAAAGAAGTCCCTTCCGGCAGTTTTTCAACAACTATTTTGTTTCCTTTTATTTTATCCAAATCAAAAGCGTGCAAAGGTTGACCGGTTTCATGCAAGATAAAATTGGTGATATCCACAATATTATTAACAGGCCGTAATCCGATGCTTTTTAATTTATTCTGTAACCATTCGGGAGAAGGAGCTACTTTAATACCTGAAATGCTCACTCCGGCATAGCGCTCACAATCAGCCGGATTTTTTATTTCCACTATTACAGGATGCGATTTATTATCTGCTTTGAAATTATTTTTGAAAGGCGAGATGATTTTTGTTCCTTTTTTAGAATGGAGTGAAATGTAAGCACAAATATCTTTAGCTACTCCCAGGTGGCTCATGGCGTCCATCCGGTTGGGTGTTAGCCCTATTTCGAAAATCCAGTCGTTGTAAAAACGATAATAATCACTGGCAGCAGTTCCTGCTTTAGGATTTCCAGGCAAAACGATTATTCCTTCGTGGCTGTTTCCAATTCCGATCTCATCCTCTGCGCATAACATTCCATTACTTTCAGCGCCACGGATCTTCGCTTTTTTTATCACAAAGGGTTCACCTGAAACAGGGAATAATTTGGCGCCAACAGGTGCCAAAATTACTTTTTGTCCGGCAGCTACATTAGGCGCCCCACAAACAATCTGCAGCGTGTCTCCATGACCGTTAGAAACCGTAGTTATTTTTAATTTATCTGCATCAGGATGTTTCTCACAGGTAAGTACTTCGCCGATTATCAATCCTTCCAAACCATTTTTCACCTGTTCATATTTTTCCAGGCTTTCTACTTCGAGGCCCACTGAAGTCAATATTTCTGAAATTCTTTGAGAATTTCCGGTTATTTTGGAAAGACTTTCATCAATGGGTAAATATTCTATAAGCCAGTTGTAACTAATTTTCATGTAATTTTTTAAAATTTCTTCATTAAATTTCTAAGAATCCCAAAAATAAGAAAGAACTCGATAGGAATTCTCTTTCGGGTTTCCGCAAAGTCATATTAGGCCTTAATTCCAATAAAAAATCTACTTTTCTCCTCCCTAAATTCCCGCTTTTTTTCAAAAAATTCTTACTCCTTTTCACCCATATTCGACAAAAAAATGACAGAAAATTTTCTTCACACGTGATTGTGTATATCTTTAAGAATGAATGGTGAATATTTTTTAATTTGTGGATAATGCAAAAAAAAATGTGGAAAAACGCTTTTTTTCGGTAGATAATGATGTGAATTCAGTATGCATAAATATAAGGGCTTAACAATTTCTTTAAATAGCTTTTTGTACTTTACCTTAGCCGCCCCGCATTTGAAATGGGAAATTGAAATTTACTAAACATTAAAAAAAATGGCTCTGAATTGAGGAAATAAAAATGGATCTCAGCAACATAAATAAAGACAGGAAAGTTAGGAGAAAAACCGGGTCGCTTGAACTAGGTACGATGGCTTTTGGGAAAGTGCCACCACAGGCTAAAGAATTGGAAGAGGCCGTATTGGGAGCTATCATGTTGGAAAAAAGTGCGTTTGATGTAATTGTAGAAATTTTAACGCCTGATTGCTTTTATGTAGAAGCACACCAAAGGATTTTCAGGACCATGCAGGGCTTACAGCAAAAAAATTCACCGATAGATCTCCTGACTGTAGTGGAGGAATTAAAGTTCAGGGAAGAGCTCGACCTCGTTGGCGGCCCCTTTTATGTAACAAAGTTGACCAATGCTGTTTTTTCTTCTGCGAATATTGAAATTCATGCAAGGATTATTTTGCAAAAATTTATACAAAGAGAATTAATAAAGATCAGCAGCGAAATTATCGGGGATGCTTATGAGGACAGCACCGATGTTTTTGATTTGCTTGATATGGCAGAATCAAAATTGTTTGATATTACCAACAAGCATTTAAAGCGGGATTATGAAAGTATTGATTCTGTATTGGTAAAAACCATTCAAAGAATTGAAGACCTCAGAACTCGACAGGATGAGATTACCGGGGTTCCCACTGGATTTGATTCGATTGACCGCGTGACGTATGGCTGGCAGCCAAGTGATCTGATCGTTCTTGCTGCACGTCCTTCCGTTGGTAAAACTGCCTTTGCATTGAACCTGGCGCGCAATGCCGCCCTACATCCTACTAAACCAACTGCGGTGGGTTTCTTTTCCCTGGAAATGAGTGCCAGCCAACTAGTACAAAGAATCTTAAGTGCAGAGAGTGGAATTCTTTTAGAAAAAATTGCACGCGGAAGACTGGAACAACATGAAATGGAAGAGTTGTATAAAAAGGGAATTAACAGGCTTTCATCAGCGCCAATCCATATTGATGATACAGCAGCTCTTAACATTTTTGAACTTAGGGCAAAATGTAGAAGATTAAAAAATAAACATAACATTGGACTAATCATTATTGATTATTTACAATTAATGAGCGGAACCGGTGAAAACCGTAATGCCAATCGTGAACAGGAGATTAGCCGCATTTCCAGGGACCTAAAAGGCCTTGCCAAAGAATTGCAGGTACCAATTATTGCACTGAGCCAGTTAAGCCGCGAAGTGGAAAAGAGAAAAGAAGGCAGCAAGATTCCTCAACTGAGTGATTTGAGAGAATCTGGTGCGATTGAACAGGATGCGGATATGGTGATTTTTCTTTACAGGCCTGAATACCATGATATTAATGCCAATGAAATGGGAGAATCTACAAAAGGAGAAACCCAGGTTCGCATTGCTAAACACCGAAATGGCCAATTAGAAACCATTACCTTGAAAGCACTACTTCATATTCAAAAATTTGTCGAAAACGACGACAATGATTTCGGCCACGGCTTGCCCCCGGGAAATTTCAAGCCTATTAAAGGTCCTGAAGCCGGCGGAGCAAAGCTTTATTTCCAGGCAGGAAGTAAAATGAATGATGAAGAATTTGATGAAAACGCCCCATTTTAATTCTTGTCATTTTCCTAATTTAAAGAATAATTCAGTGTGAAAAGGAATAGTAAAAAATTGCAATGACACCTTTCTTTTTCGATGAAAATTTGGGACATTCAGATGAATTCACTTTAAGTGAAGAGAGTTCCAGGCATGCTGTGCAGGTTTTAAGAATGATTGAAGGCGATCAAATGACAATCACTAACGGTAAAGGTCAAACGTTAACTACTGAAATAATCTTTCCGGATAAGAAAAAAACAAAGGTTAAAGTTATTCAGAACAAATTCTCACAACGTCCGGTTCCCACAACTGCCATTGCGATTTCATTGATTAAAAATACAAACAGGTTTGAATGGTTTGCAGAAAAAGCAATGGAGATAGGAGTATCTTCTATAATTCCGTTAATATGTAAACGATCGGAAAAAACACATTTTAAGATTGAAAGGATAACTTCTATTTTAAAAAGCGCCATGTTGCAAAGCCAACAGTCATGGTTAACCGAAATCTCAGAGCCGGTAAAATTTTACGATTTGATTGAGTCGAACAATTATGATCAAAAATTCATTGCTCATTGTTTACCGGGGAAAAAAAGAGAATTGAGAAATACTGTCCAACCTAATTCATCTAAAATAATTTTAATAGGCCCCGAAGGGGATTTCACAGAGGAAGAAATACAAAAGGCAATTGAAAAAAATTATTTGCCGGTTGGCCTTGGAGAAACAAGGCTGAGAACCGAAACTGCAGGAATAGTCGCTGCAGTTTTATTGGTTCAATCCTAGAACAGGACTCTTTCATTTAACAACTGAACAGTATTTTATAAAACAACAATCGGAGATATAAGTCCATTTACGGTGACAAAAAAGTAAAATCATAAAAAAAACTGCCAAAATACTTCAGGCAGTTTTTTTTAAATGAAAACAAAATGAAAAGAATTTATTCCTGGACTACAAGCCTGAAGCCATTTCCATGAATGTTAACTATTTCAATATTTGGATCACCTTTTAAATATTTTCTAAGTTTTGCAATGTACACATCCATACTGCGGCCGTTGAAATAAGTGTCACTTCCCCATATTTTTTTCAAGGCCGTTTCCCTTGGCAGCAAGTCATTTTTGTATTCTGCCAACATTTTCAATAATTCATTTTCCTTAGGCGATAATGTCTGTATATCTTTTCCAATACCCAGTTGACGCAACCTTGGATTAAAATGATAATTTCCCAGGTCGTATTCTGCATTCACTTCTTCGCGGTGCAGTTCTTCATTTCTTTTTAAAATGGCCCTGATTTTATGTAACAAGACATCACTATCAAAAGGTTTTGTTATATAATCATCGGCACCTAGCTTATAGCCCTTAATAATATCATCTTTCATTGTTTTTGCGGAAAGAAAGAACAATGGCATATCCGGATCAACGTTTCTGATTTCCTCCGCCACCGTAAAACCATCCATATTAGGCATCATTACATCAAGCAGGCATAAATCAAATTTTTCCCGCTGAAATGCAGCAAGGCCGAGCCTTCCATCTCTTTCCAACACCACATCATAATCATTTAATTCTAAAAAGTTTTTGAGCACCATCCCCAGGTTAGGATCGTCCTCGCAAATGAGAATTTTAGGTTTTGTATTTTCCATGACTTTTTTTGTTTAATTCTTAATAAAGGTATTTGTTTTTATGAAATTAGTTTTACATATTTAATGCCATAAAGTTAACAGGTAAATGTATATGGTAAAAAGTTAAAACAATCTTATGATTTTCAAATCCAGTTTGTAACTTTCAAAAAAATAATTGTATGGATAATAAGCAGGCATTTTTGGATGCAATTAAAAGCGGGTACACATTTAAAGGTGAGACCATTAAAATTGGTGCGGGAATTTTGAATGGTGTAGTAATTCCGGAAGCGGAGATATTTCTACCGCTATCTACCTTAAACCGTCATGGTCTTATCGCAGGAGCCACCGGTGGAGGAAAAACAAAATCTTTCCAAATGATTGCAGAAGGTCTGAGTGATGCCAGTGTACCTACTTTGTTGCTGGATATAAAAGGAGACCTGAGCGGTATTGCCGAACCTGGAGAAACAAATGATAAGATTACTTCC
>JBDTJV010000387.1:0-4835 GCA_039935675.1 Ginsengibacter sp.
CGGAACAGAATGTGTACGATACCAAGGGTAATCAATTAGACAATATTACCAGCATTGTTGAATGGGTAAGGGTAAAAATAGGGGTGGACCATACTGCAGATAATGAAAATGATGACAGAGCTCAAAACCTGCACCCAGTAAAAAATCTTCAATATACATCTGACACATACTCAACAAAAGTTGCCACTGAGTATTCTGAGTTGGTGAATCTGCATTATGCAGAATACCCAAAATCCAGGATAAAAGTGCTCTCCTACGATATTATAGTGCCGCCACCAAAGGCATAACTTTCTTCTAAAGCGCTTCAGCGCTACACAATTATTACAACAAAGGACATATTTATTACATCATAAGAATTTATTATAATTCTTATGGAACAGTTAGGCATACTACCTTCTGTTTCATTGTAATCGAATTGATTGATTAAATTAAATAAAATGAAATGAGGAAAGTTCACCTACTCTTAATCTTTATACTATGCGCATTGAATTCTTATTCGCAGGATACATCATCCCTTCTAAAGCAGGACACTTTACAATTGACTTTGCAGCAGGCAGAAACTATCTTTCTTAATAACAATCTCAACCTGATTGCACAGAGATACAGTATTGATTCCGCAAGAGCAACAGTGATTACTGCTAAATTATACGACAACCCGGAATTTTCTTATTCCAATGGATTTTATAATACAGTTACTCACAGCTTTTTTGATCCGGAAATTTCTGTCCAGGTATCACAATTGATAAGGTTGGCCGGAAAAAGAAACAAAGCAATTGACCTGGCCAAATCTGGTATTGATGTAGCTCAATTTCAATTTTATGATCTTCTCAGAACATTGCGGTTCGTATTAAGAAATGATTATTATAACATTTACTTTTTGGAACAATCTTCAAAATTATATAGCATCGAAATTTCTTCGCTCAAAAAAATTGTGCCCGCCTTTGAAGAGCAGGTAAAGAAAGGATACATGGCTCCCATAGATCTTTTGAGGATCAAAACTCAACTTTATACATTGCAGGCAGAATACGATAATCTGCAAACAAATATTGATAATGTTCAGAGTGAATTTAAATTGATGCTAAGATCAAATCCTGCCGATTATGTAATTCCTGAGGGGGAAATCTCAAGCTTGAAGGCAGATGTAGTTGCTCAGTATAATTATCAATCCTTAATTGATTCGGCGGTCGTAAACCGTCCTGATTTAAAAGCCCTTAATGCCAATATTATATTTGGTAATTA
Organism: Ginsengibacter sp.; assembly: GCA_039935675.1. GTDB lineage: Bacteria > Bacteroidota > Bacteroidia > Chitinophagales > Chitinophagaceae > Ginsengibacter. The sequence continues at coordinate 1,240 of JBDTJV010000387.1, forward strand.
TAATTTAAGATTACAAAAATCATATGCAACGCCAGATCTGACCATTGGTGCTAACTATGACCGGCTGGGCAGCTATGTACAAAATTTTAATTCTATCGGAATCTCCATTCCATTACCTTTTTTTAATCGAAACCAGGGGAATATCAAAAATGCAAGAATACAAAACGACGTAAACAAAGTACAATACGAAACCGGTTTGGATAAAGTGAAAAGTGATGTTACTACAAATTATATCACTGCAATACGTTCTGAAAAATTATTATCAGGCTTCGATCCGGCATATCAAAAAGATATGGAAAATATCATTGAGCAGGTAACTATCAATTTTCAAAAGAAAAATATAACCATGCTTGAATTTTTGGATTTTTATGATTCCTACAAGGAGAATGTTTTGCAGATGAATCAATTGCGTTTCAACAAAATGAGCGCGCTCGAACAACTCAATTTTTCTGTTGGAAAAATAATTTTTAATCAATAAACTACTAAAATTAATCCGGCTTTTTAAAATTTTAAATGACCCACACAATGAACAAAATAAATATAGTTTCATTTTTACTCGTTGGAATTGTTATTTTTTCCAGTTGTAAATCCGATACTCAAATTACAGATGAGAGGCAAAAGTTTGTGATTTCAGATTCATTATTAAAAACCATACAGATAGATAGTGTGGTAAAATGCCCACTTGTAAATTCTTTGACATTTACCGGACAGGTATCATTCAATGATGAAAAAGTGGCAAGAATATATCCAATGGTGAGTGGTAATATTTCGGATGTATCTGTACAATTAGGGGATCATGTAAATGCAGGGCAAAAGCTGGGAGTGATAAAAAGCAGTGAGATGGCTGGCTACGGAAATGACCTTGTAAATTCAAAAACAAATTTGCTGATCGCTCAAAAAAACATGGATGCTGCCCAGGATATGTACAAAAGTGGCTTAATGTCTCAAAAGGATTTTATTACTGCTCAGCAAATGTACACACAGGCGCAATCCCAATTAACCAGGTCAAAGGAAGTACTGCAAATAAATGGTGGAAATACACAGGGAGAGTTTATTGTAAAAGCTCCTATAAGTGGTTTTGTGGTTGAAAAATTAGTTAACAATAATATGTCCATACGGCCTGATAATACAAATGATCTTTTTACCATTTCTAACTTAAATGATGTGTGGGTTTTTGCAAATGTATATGAATCAAACATAAGCCAGGTGCACTTAGGCGATGCAGTTGATGTAACAACTCTTTCTTACCCGGGAAAGATATTTCAGGGTAAAGTAGATAAAATTTTGAATGTACTTGACCCAACCAATAAAGTAATGAAGCTCAGGGTTATTTTACCCAATCCCGGTTATGCATTAAAGCCGGGAATGTTTGCCAGCGTTACTGTAATAAATAAAACTAACAGTGAAGCGCTTTGCATTCCTGCCAGCGCATTGGTATTTGAAAGAAGCCAATATTTTGTTTTGCTTTATAAAAGTCAATCGAATGTAAGCATTGTCCCTGTGCAGATTATCAGCACTAATGGAGACAAGACTTATGTTTCAGGTGGCGTGCAGGTTGGCGATAAAATAATAGGCTCAGATGCAGTTTTAATCTACACTGCCTTAAATTCTTAAAAAAGTAAAAACCTTTTCATGTTAAAAATTCTTAGATCAATAATAGCTTTTTCCTTAAAGCGTAAATATTTGATTATAGCCGCTGCCCTGGTGCTTCTGATCGGAGGTATTATTACATTCAGAAACATGCCAATAGAGGCATATCCTGATGTGGCAAACACCGAGATAGATATTATTACCCAATGGCCTGGAAGAAGTGCTGAAGAAGTCGAAAAATTTATCACAATTCCTGTTGAAATTGCTATGAATCCGGTTCAAATGAAGACCAGCCTTCGATCAACAAGTATCTTTGGTTTATCTTATGTAAAACTCATTTTTGAAGATAACGTTACTGATGAACAGGCCAGGATGCAGGTAATGAATTTATTAAATAATGCTGATTTGCCAGCAGGTATACTACCGGCTGTACAACCGCCAACAGGACCTACCGGTGAAATTTTCAGGTATACTTTAAAAAGCAACATCAGGGATGTAAGGCAATTAAAAACCTTACAGGACTGGGTAGTTGATCGCCAATTAAGGTCTGTACCTGGTGTAGCGGATGTAACAAGTTTTGGTGGTGAAACAAAAGCCTACGAAATACAAGTAGATCCCGGTAAAATAAGTAATCTTGGAATTTCTGCTTTGGATGTTTATAATGCGGTAACCAAGACCAATATTAACATTGGAGGCGACATCATCAATAAGAATAACCAGGCCTATGTAGTCAGAGGTATTGGCTTATTAAATGATATCAATGAAATTAAAAACATCATCATAGAGAATGTAAATGGCGTTCCGGTTTTGGTAAAAGATGTCGCTGATGTAACAATATCCAACATTCCGAGGTTGGGGCATGTTGGCAGAACGGATGCTATAGATTCTGCCGGAGTCAGGACTTCTAATGACCAGCCGGATGTAGTAGAAGCAATAGTCCTAATGCGTAAAGGTGCAAATCCCACGGAGGTAATTAACGCCTTGAAATTAAAAGTTAATAAAATAAACAACGAGATATTACCACCGGATACCAAAATGGTTCCATATTATAACAGGGAAAACCTGATAGACTTTGCGACCGGGACTGTATTACACAACCTGATAGAGGGAATATTACTCGTTACATTAATTGTATCGCTGTTCATGTTTAACTGGCGTACCACCCTGATCGTTTCAATCGTAATTCCTCTTTCGCTATTGTTCGCGTTTATTTGTTTGCGGTTAATGAATATGTCGGCCAATCTTTTATCATTGGGAGCCATAGATTTTGGAATTATCATTGATGGATCTGTCGTCATGGTAGAGGGAATTTTTGTAATTCTTGATCATAGAGCAAAGGTTGAAGGCATGATCCGATTCAACAAATTGGCCAAACTGGGAATGATTAAAAATAGCGGCGCAGAGTTAGGTAAGGCAATATTCTTTGCCAAATTGATTATTATTGCAGCGCTGGTACCTATTTTTTCTTTCCAGAAAATTGAAGGTAAATTGTTTTCACCTCTTGCATATACTTTGGGATTCGCACTTCTTGGAGGATTATTACTCACACTGACTTTGGTTCCGGTTCTTATCAGCATGTTGCTTCGGAAAGATGTACGCGAGAAGCATAATCCGATTGTTCACAAATTGAACAAATTCATGTTGAAAGGATTTGATTTTTTTGTAAAACATAAAAATACAGCCATGATTTCTGCAATAATAATAATTGTGGTTGGCTTATATTCATTCAAATTTCTAGGTACTGAATTTTTACCTGAACTGGACGAGGGTTCTATTTGGCTCAGAGTACAACTGCCATACAGCGTTTCGCTCGACAAATCCGTGGGAGTCGCAAAATTTGTTCGGGAAAAAATGATCGAATTTCCCCAGGTAAAAACAATAGTCTCTCAAACAGGCCGTCCTGATGATGGCACGGATGTAACGGGTTTTTACAACAATGAATTTGATGTGATTTTATATCCTGAAGACAGTTGGAAACCACACATCACTAAGACTGAGTTAATCGC
>JBDTJV010000388.1:0-5201 GCA_039935675.1 Ginsengibacter sp.
CGTTTGGTAAAAAGAGGACAAACGAGTGGCAGGGTGGATGATGGAAATGAAATAGTGATCAAAGCGAGGATCAAAGAATATCATTTGAAAACCGCCGCCGTAGCCGATCATTATAAGAAAGCAAACAAAGTGGAGATGGTAAAAGGAGAGGGATCCGTGGACGAAATCTTTGAAAGGTTATGTGCGCAAATTGACATCCTTATGAAGGAGAATAATTGCTAAAAATTCAATGGAACACCAACAGATAAATAATTCATTTCTTATCATGCCCATTTTTTTTCTTTAAAAACCAGCTTCATTCATTTTTTGTATAAATCTCCGTATAGCTGATTTGGGGTTCTGTTAACCAATTCAAATAGTTATTCTTTTTTTAGTACTCTTACTCTTTTTCTTCTTACAATTCGTGTAAATTCGTGTAATCAGTGGCTGAAAAATTAATAAATGAAACTCGGAAATTACATTACGGGCAAATGGGTTGAAGGTGAAGGTGAAGGACAGGAATTGTATGACGCAGTAAACGGAGAAATAATAGCAAAAGCTACTACAAAAGGTCTCGACTTTTCCTCCATTCTCGAATACGGTCGAAAAAAAGGCAGCACTTCTCTTCGAAAAATGACTTTCCAGCAACGAGGAAGAATGCTGAAAGCTCTCGCATTCCATCTTTTAGAACACAAGGAAAAATTTTACCAGCTTAGTTATAAAACAGGCGCTACCCGCGCGGATAGCTGGGTAGATATCGAAGGCGGTATAGGCAATTTATTTTCAAATGCCTCTTTAAGAAGAAAATTACCCGATGAAATTTTTGCATTAGATGGAGAAAATATTGGTCTTAGCAAAGGCGGCTCTTTTTCTGCTCAACATATTTTATTGCCTAAAGAAGGTGTGGCAATTCATATCAATGCTTTTAATTTTCCTGTTTGGGGAATGTTGGAAAAAATTGCCGTTAATTTATTGGCGGGCGTAGCAGCAGTAGTGAAACCAGCTTCCATTACTTCTTACCTGACAGAAGCGGTCGTCAGAGAGATCATTGCTTCAAAAATTTTACCAGAAGGCTCGCTGCAATTGATTTGCGGAAGCGCAGGCGATATTTTAGATCATGTTACTTCACAGGATGTGATCACTTTTACAGGATCGGCTACAACAGGATTAAAACTAAAATCCAACCCAAATGTTCTTCGGGAAAATGTCCCTTTTAACCTGGAAGCCGACTCACTAAATTGTATTGTGCTGGGTGAAGATGTAACAGCCGGAATGCCTGAATGGGATATTTTTATAAAAGAAGTCAGAAAAGAAATGACTTCTAAATGTGGTCAAAAGTGCACCGCCATCCGTCGCATTTTTGTTCCTGAAAACAAAATGGAAGAGGTGTGGAAAGCCATCAGTAAATCGTTGGATCAAACAACGATCGGCAATCCTCAAAATGATAAAGTACGCATGGGATCTCTCGCCGGCCAATCGCAAAAAAAGGAAGTGTTGGAGCAGGTGCAAAAATTACTCGCATCTTCCCAAATTATATACGGCAGCCTTGATAGCGTGGAATTAATTGATGCGGATAATGAAAAGGGTGCTTTTATTAGCCCGCTTCTTTTGAAAAATGAAAAGCCTTTTCAAAGTGATGAAGTTCATAATATTGAAGTTTTTGGTCCGGTCAGCACTATTATGCCTTATAAAAACCAGGAAGAGGCTATTGCGCTGTCAAAATTGGGTAAAGGAAGCCTGTGTAGTTCTGTGGTTACAGTAAACGAACAATTTGCAAGGAATTTTATTTTAGGAGCCGGCACTTTTCACGGAAGAATTCTAATTTTGAACAGGGAATGTGCCAAAGAAAGTACGGGTCACGGGTCGCCTTTGCCGATGTTAGTTCATGGCGGACCTGGTAGGGCCGGTGGTGGTGAAGAAATGGGCGGTTTGCGGGGGATAAAACATTATATGCAAAGGCTGGCCGTACAGGGTTCGCCCAACATGCTTACGGCGATCACTCTTGTTTACCAGCCTGGTGCAACGGGAATTACCGATACCATTCACCCTTTTAAAAAATATTTCGAAGAATTAAAAATCGGTGACCAGTTAATTACCCAAAAAAGATTGATTACTTCTGAGGATATTGATAAGTTTGCGGATTTGAGCGGCGATCATTTTTACGCGCATATTAAGTCAACTGATTTTTCTGACACCATGTTTGACGAACAGGTTGCTCATGGTTATTTCATTTTAAGCGCAGCGGCTGGCTTGTTTGTTGATAGTTATGAAAAAAATCCGGTATTATTGAACTACGGGATCGAAGAATTGCGGTTTACGAAACCTGTTTATTCCGGCACGGAAATTTATATTAAATTGACTTGTAAAGAAAAAATTGAACAGGAATTAAAAGAACTTACTCCTGAAACGGAACACATTAAAGGAGTTGAAATTCCGAGAGGAATTGTAAAATGGTTTGTAGAAATAATTGACGAGACAGAAGAAGTGACAGGTGTTGCGACAATTCTAACCATGGTAAGAAAGAAAAATGATTGATAGGATGGAAATAAACAATATCAGGCAATTTTCAATATAAATAACTAGAAATTTCGAAGGAAATGCTTTTATCAACCTATAAACACATAAACTTTTCATTACAATAATATTTTTATATGATGACTGAAATAAAAGATGGTTATGTAAAATCACATACAGAACATGCCATTACTACGATAGAATTTTTTTACCCACAAAGTAATTCACTGCCCTTGCATCTGTTGGATTCATTGTCTCAGGAAATCCATTATGCCGGAACGCATGATTCAAAAGTAGTCGTTCTTCAAAGTGCAGGCGATGGCGCTTTTTGTGCAGGTGCAAGTTTTAATGAACTTTTGGAGATCAATAATGAAAAAGACGGCACAAGATTTTTTTTAGGGTTTGCCAATGTTATTAATGCCATGCGAAATTGTCCGAAATTAATTGTAGGACGTATACATGGAAAATGCGTGGGTGGCGGTGTCGGAATCGCCGCTGCTGTTGATTACGCAATTGCGTATACCGACTCCGAAGTAAAACTGAGTGAATTTTCACTTGGCCTGGGGCCTTTCGTGATAGGACCTGCAGTAGAAAGAAAAATTGGGTCTTCCGCTTTTAGCCAGCTTGCTATTGATTCCACACTTTGGCGCAATGCAGATTGGGCCAAGAAAAAAGGACTGTATGCTGAAGTTCATCAATCCATTCAAAATATGGACGACGCGGTTTACCGGCTTTCTAACGCATTGTCACATTCAAGCCAGCAGGCAACGATAGAGATGAAAAAATTGTTTTGGCATGGAACAGAAAACTGGGACACACTTTTAAAAGAAAAGGCAGCTATAAGTGCCAAATTAGCAATGAGTCAAGCGACCAAAACAGCCATTGAAAATTTCAGGAAAAAAGTAGTTAAATAAAAGCATTGAATTAGCGCTAATAAATAACCCTTTAAATTCTTTTATATGCAATGGATGGGAAGAAGAGAAAGTTCTAATGTAGACGACCGGCGAGGTGTTTCAGGCGGAGGAATGGCCATCGGTGGCGGAGTGATTGGTGTTATATTTATTCTTGCAAAATTCTTATTAGGAGGCGGCGATTTAAATGACCTTCAACAATTGGTACCGCAGCAGCAACAGCAGGAATTGTCAACGGATCAAAAAGCCGCCCAAGACAAAGAAGCTTCTTTTGTAAAAGTCGTACTTGCTGATACTGAAGATGTGTGGACAAAGATCTTTAGCGACATGGGTAAAACTTATACCGATCCTACTTTGGTTCTTTTTAATGGTTCTACAACTTCTGCATGCGGAAACGCAAGTGCAGCAACAGGTCCGTTTTATTGTCCAGAAGATAAGGATGTCTATATTGATCTCTCTTTTGCCCAACAATTAAGCGATCAGTTTGGAGCAACCGGCCAATTTGCTATGGCCTATGTAGTTGCTCATGAGGTGGGTCATCATGTCCAGGATTTGCTAGGTTTGACAAAAAAAATGGCAGCATTACAACAGCAGCTTAGCCAGACAGAATATAATAAATATTCCGTGAGGCTGGAATTACAGGCCGATTTTTACGCCGGTGTATGGGCGCATTATGATCAGAAAATGAAAAATGTGATCAACCCGGAAGATATTAAAGAAGCGCTTGACGCCGCAAATGCTATTGGTGACGATCGCCTGCAGAAAGAATATCAGGGAACTGTAACGCCGGATTCTTTTACTCATGGCACTTCTGCAGAAAGAATGTATTGGTTCAAAAAAGGCTATGACACAGGTGATATGAGCCAGGGAAATACTTTTGCAGATGGCGCTTTTTAAACTTTTTTTCAATACTGAACCTGGCAATTTTCACAAAAGAAAGTGCGCCGGTTTGTTTTTCCTAAATGCTTTTTTAGAATTGGGATTTTGCAATGAGGACACGTTTTTTTGCTATAAGCGAGCCAATGTTTTTTTAAAACAAATTGTTTTTTCCAATTCAAAAAATCAAAGCTATAATTCCTGGCTTCTTTAAGGAGTTCATTCAATTTTTTGGTTGGCAAATCCCCTACTTTGGTTTCGGGATGTACATGGATTCTATAAAGCACCTCGTTTTTTATAATATTTCCAACACCTGCGAAAATATTTTGATTCAGTAATGCATCGGTAACAAATGTATCAGGGATTGCTTTTAATTTTTCCTTCGCTGCTTTTGGATCCCACGCATCGTTCATTACATCTGCTTTCCAGTCATAAACATCATCCAGGTTTCCTTCAATAAATTTTACCGAGCAGGCATAAAAATTAATTTCTCCCTTTTTAAAAATCAATCTTAACCTCGGCAAGGCTTCTTTTTGTTCATTGATCCGGTAGCTACCAAACAGCATTAAATGAATGCGGACTGTAAAATCTTTAAAGCATATTAAAAAATGTTTTCCCCAGGTTTTAAAGTCAATGATCTTTTGCCCGGCCAGTCTTTGAATATCGAGCGCGCTGTTGCCTTCAACTTTAAGAATTTTTTTTCCAACAAAAGATTGAACTTCTTCTTTTAAAATAAGTATGGATGGGCCTTCGGGCATAATGTAATTTTTTCTTTTTACTTCAAAAGTCAAACCATTTTTTAAGCCGAAGTAAAATAAGATTCGTTACTATTCCTCCGTTTACTGCGTTTTTTTTGAAGAGAGATTACATTTGCCATATGCAGGAAAATAAAACAGTACCCACTTTTTTTACCACTAAAGC
>JBDTJV010000389.1:0-2592 GCA_039935675.1 Ginsengibacter sp.
ATGATAACAAAAACCTGCTTTCCTACAAAAAAGTTTCGCCGAATGACCAATGCGAAGAGTGGGCAAAAATTGGTCTCGAATTTCCGCTGAATGAATACAGGGCGATGTGGAAAATGGGTGGTGAGCCTCTGGTGCAGCGCCTTGCAGACAAAACCCACACCTGGAGTGATTTGCAAACCCTAATACCTAACACTTTTGTACAGCAGTTATTGGGCTATACCTTTACCTGCCCCGATATGATTGGCGGCGGTAATTTTATTTCTTTTCTTCCCGGAAGTAAAATCGACCAAAATTTGATAGTTCGTTCAGCACAGGTACATGCCTTGATGCCTATGATGCAGTTTTCTGTTGCGCCATGGCGTATCCTTGATTCAACACATTTAGAAGCCGTCAAAGATGCTGTAAAAATCCGCCAGCAAATGATACCGCAAATCATGGAAGTCATGCGTAATTCTGCTAAAACCGGAGCGCCTGCGTTGCGGCCTCTTTCCTATAATTATCCCGGCAAAGGATATGAAAATATTAAAGACCAGTTTATGATGGGAGATAACATTCTTGTAGCGCCTGTAGTTACCGAAAACGATGTGCGAACCGTAGTGTTACCGCCTGGTGATTGGTATTATCAAAATAAAAAATGGAAAGGAGGAAAGACTTACCAGGTTAAAGTTTCTTTGAATGAATTGCCGGTTTTTATTAAGATGATGAAGTAAATACATGGATTAAAGATAGTGGACATTATTGCCGCTTAAATGTCTGAAGAATTGAATTCCTTGAAAAGAAAATGTATGTTCAGCAGGATGCCGCTTCATAAGGAAGATGGAATTAACTGGTATTCTAATTTAATTATTTTTTAGCCTTCGAAATAAGAATGAAGGATAAACAAGAATTGCCAATAAAAGTTTGTTTACTGATCAGATGGTTTATTTATCATTAAGTTTTATAAAAAATAAGAAATGAGATTATTTATTTGTTTACTGGTTTTATTTCAGTTTTTATTTTCTTCCAACGCAAAATCCCAAACACCTAAATGGAAACTCATTTGGAGTGACGAATTCTCAACAGATGGTAAACCTGATCTCGGTAAATGGAGTTTCTCTGGCCGAGGCAAAGCAGATTGGAAATGTTACTGCACCGACGATACGGCAACCGCTTTTGTGAAGGACGGCTTTCTTTACCTAAATGGAATTCAGTCGAATAACCCTTCCGATACTAGTAAATACATGACAGGTTGCATTCAGACAAAAGGGAAATTTTCTTTTAAATATGGGAAAATGGAAGTGCGTGCAAAACTTCCGCAGGGACAAGGCTCCTGGCCTGCAATCTGGCTTCTGGGCGAAAACGGTAAGTGGCCGGATAATGGAGAAATTGATGTAATGGAACATTTGAATTTCGATAACATTTTTTATCAAACCATGCACAGTTACTATATTGATGTGTTGAAACATAAAGGTGATCCGAAACATTTTACTACGGCATCTTTTAAAGTAGGAGAATTTAATATCTATGGCATGGAATGGTATCCTGACAGAATTGATTTATTTATCAATGGTCAAAAAACATTTTCTTACCCAAAAATATCAAATGATGCCACCGGAAAGCAATGGCCTTTCGATCAACCTTTTTATATAATTCTTGACCAGGCATTGGGAGGAAATTGGCCGGGGCCGGTTAATAAAAAGGATCTTCCTCAGCAAATGATTGTAGATTACGTAAGGGTGTATCAATGAGTACGAAAACCAATTTTATTAAAAACGGATCTGATTTTTTAATTATTATTTCAACCCAAATATTTACCTGATGAAATACAAATTTTTATTTTTCCTTCTTTTCACTGCCTTTTTTGCGCAGGCTCAAAAAAAAAATTATGCAATCATTTTACCAACCGATTCAGAGTCGGAAATCATCTTTAAAGCAGCCAACGTAGTTCCTTCTCCCAGACAATTACGATGGCAAAAATTGGAACTCACATGCTTTTTTCATTTTGGTGTAAATACGTTTACCGGCAATGAGTGGGGAACAGGCAAAGAGGATCCGAAAATTTTTAATCCGACAAAATTAGATGCAAACCAATGGGTAAAAGCGGCCAAAGATGCAGGTTTTAAACAAGCCATCATCACAGCCAAACACCATGACGGATTTTGCCTTTGGCCCAGTAAGTTTACTGAGCATTCCGTAAAAAACAGTCCCTGGAAAAACGGAAAAGGAGATGTGGTAAAGGAAGTTGCCGATGCTTGTAGAAAACAAGGTATGGGTTTCGGCGTTTATCTTTCTCCATGGGATCGTAACTGTCCTTTTTATGGAGATTCAAAAGAATATAATAAATATTTTGAAAATCAGCTCACTGAATTGTTGACCAATTATGGCAAAGTGGATGAAGTATGGTTTGACGGAGCTAACGGAACAGGGCCCAATGGTAAAGTACCTGTTTATGATTTTGATGCATGGTATAAACTCATTCGCAAATTGCAGCCTTCGGCAGTGATTGCTATCATGGGACCTGATGTACGTTGGGTAGGAACCGAAACCGGCTATGGGCGCGAAACAGAATGGAGCGTAGTGCCAGCCAACAATCTCAACCAGTCCACGATTTAT
>JBDTJV010000390.1:0-3185 GCA_039935675.1 Ginsengibacter sp.
ACATTATCGCACCCAGAACTCGAAACTGTTTCTTGCGATATCCTTGATGTTGTTTCGTTGGAAAAAGTAATGCAGGGAATTGAGTACGTTTATCATTGTGCCGCGTTGGTTTCTTATGATCCAAAGGACAGGCAGCGTTTATTAAAAATAAACATTGAAGGCACTGCAAATGTGGTAAATGCCTGTACCAATGAAGGGATAGAAAAATTAGTTCATGTTAGTTCTGTAGCCGCTTTAGGAAGAATAAGGCCAGGAGAAATGGTTACTGAAAAAATGAACTGGACCGAAGAAAGCAGTAATAGTATTTATGGAAAATCCAAATATTATGGGGAGATGGAAGTGTGGCGTGGGGTTGCGGAAGGAATGAAAGCGGTCATCGTAAATCCTTCTTTAATATTAGGAGGAGATAATTGGGAAACCGGATCCTCAGCAATATTTAAAAACGCTTTTAATGAATTCAAATGGTACACCGAAGGAGTTTCCGGCTGTGTCGATGTACGTGACGTTGCCCGTGCAATGATCCTATTAATGAAAAGTGATATTTCCGGAAAGCGTTTCATTTTAAGCGGTGAGAATGTTCCGTTTCGGGAGTTATTTACTTCCATTGCAAAGTGTTTTGGCAAAAAACCTCCTCACAAAAAAGTAACTCCATTTTTAGCAGAATTAATCTGGAGATTGGAAGCGGCAAAAGGAATGTTAACCGGGGGAAACAGATTGCTGACCAAAGAAACGGTATACACGGCGCAGGCAAAAGTTTATTTTGATAATAGCAAGATCTTAAAAGCGTTGCCTCAATTTCATTTCACTGAAATTAAAAACACTATTGAATTTACCTGCAAACAACTCAAAGAAAAATACCATCTTTGATCCCATAAAACCAATCCCAATGAATACCACCTCCCAAATTATTTTTGTGGCCGTTTTTATTTTTATTTTTTCCTTTCTGTTAGTCTCGAACAAACTGTCAGCCCAATCAACCTATTTTTTGGTAAAAGGCAGAGTAATAGATAAGAATACCCAGGCGCCTTTGGCAGGAGCGTCTGTTTTTGCGCAAAATACAACTTTAGGAGAAGCAACTGATTCCAATGGAAAGTTCAGCATCCGTCTTCCGGTCGGTGGCTATTCATTGATCAGCACTTTTACCGGTTATGAAACAGAAAGCATTCGTGTAACTGCTTCATCAGAAAATGACAGCTTGCTTTTTGAATTAAACCCGGAAGAAAAATCGCTGGAAGCGGTTACTATTTCAATAAGTAATGAAGTACCGGATGGCTGGAAACAATACGGAAATTTTTTTACCGATCATTTCATTGGTCAAACACAATTTTCAAAATTGTGTTTTATTAAAAACCCGGAAGCGTTGCATTTTTATTTCAGCAAAAAAAGAAACAGTTTGAAAGTGCTGGCGAAAGAACCTTTGGTTGTTGATAATTTTGCTTTGGGATATACTTTAAAGTTTGCGATTGATTCGTTTGTTAATAGTTATAATTCAGGAACAAATTTATTTGTTGGTTATCCTCTCTTTGAAGAGATGCAGGGAACACCCGAACAACAAAAAATGTGGGCGACAAATCGTGCCAGTGCATATAATGGCTCTTTGCTCCAATTTATGCGGAGCCTTTATTCACGAAAGTTACAAGAGGATGGCTATGAAATTCAGTTCATTGTAAATAATAATGGGCAAGATACTTCCTTGCGTCTTGGAAATGTATATGAAGCTTTGAATTATCAAAAAGATGATAGTACCAAAGTGGTTCAATTTTATCCGAATCAAAGCGAGGTGGCTGTCATTTATAAAAATGCAGACCCTGAAAAAAGTTATCTCCAAAGCGATTCGACCGCGAAGAAAACTTTCCAGTTATCAACTTTAATATTTACCAAAGGTGAAAAGTTTTACATAGAGCAAAATGGCTACTTTTATGAACAGGAAGATTTGATCACTAACGGTTACCTCGGTTTTAAAAAGATGGGCGACATGTTGCCATACAATTATGAGCCTGAAGAACCATTGGTCCAATAACGAATTTTGCAAAATATAGCCCTACAGTAAAACAACAAATAAAGGGAATTTCTATTTCCTTTCTGTTCACTTTTTTTCTCCTATAGATTTTAATTTTTCCCAAATTTCAGGAAGCCTTTTTATAAGTACCAGTTCTTTCCTTTTGCTATAAAATTCCTGGATTGGCGTACCCCAATACGTTTTATTTCCTTCAATGCTTGACGTAACACCGCCCTGTCCCATCACTACCGCATTATCACCAATATGGATCGTTTTATTAACGCCAACCTGGCCCCATAGCGTAACGCCATCTCCTAAAACAGTACCTCCCGCGATACCCACCTGCGCCGCTATCAGGCAATTTTTTCCCATGACCACATCATGACCCACATGAATTAAATTATCCATTTTTGTTCCGCTGCCAATAACGGTTGCATCACTTACACCCCTGTCAATCGTACAATTGGCGCCAATCTCCACAAAATCGCCGATGAGAACTTGTCCACAACTTTGCATCTTTTTATACCATGTCTCCCTATTTTTTTTGGTGTTAAAATAAAATGCGTCACTCCCGATAATAGCGCCTGAATGAATTTCAACATGATTACCTATCACACAATCGTCATAAATAATTACTCCCGGATGAATGATAGAATCATCTCCAATGGATACATTATTTCCCAAAAAAACATTTGGCATAATGATAGTATTTTTTCCAACCCTGGAAGTATCGCTGATCATTTTTTCAGAAGCGTTGAAAGGTTTGAAATGATTCACAATTTTTAAATAAGCTTCGAAAGGATCATCGACAACAAACAACGTTTTACCTGCAGGTACTTCTTTTGGGGTGTTGATTATTATAAACGTTGCGGCACTATTTAAACAGGCATCGTAATATTTTGGATGATCAACAAAAACGATGTCGCCACTTTTTACTTTATGAATCTCATTGATGCCTGTGGCTGATGTGTTTTCATTTCCTAAAGTTTTAGCATGAATGAAATCGGCGATCCATGAAACTGAAACTGGTGATGGGAACTGCATAGAATTAAATTAAGCATCAAAGATAAGTTTGATGCCACGAAGTGTATGCGAATTAAAAATAGATTGCAAATATTTTCACCAAAAAATAAACTTAATCCTCCTTTTTTGTGGCTTTATCCACAACAGATTTAAAAATGTTGAT
>JBDTJV010000391.1:0-7274 GCA_039935675.1 Ginsengibacter sp.
TCGTCCATCCACATGAAACTTCTTTCATCAGAACCTACAATCATTGGAAACCAGTTGTGCCCGATCTCGTGAGTTACATCATGCCAAAGGTTGGCTTTTCCAATCCTGTAACTGCAAAAAACAATACCGGGATATTCCATTCCTAATGCTACTCCTGCAACAACTACAGCAGAATTCCACGGATATTCAAAATAGGTTTTAGAATAAAATTCAATGCTTTGTTTTAAGTATTGAGTAGATCTACCGTAAGCATCGTAGCCTTGACTTTCTACTGGATAAACTGCCATCGCAATTCCTTTTCGGCCGGATGGGAAATTGATCCTCGCAGCATCCCAGATAAATGCTTTCGAGGCAGTCCATGAAACATCCCGCGAATTGTGCATTTTAAAATGCCAGGTAAGCATTCCCTTATTTGCGGGCCGTGTATTTGCCGCGCCTATTTCATTTTCGCCAACTATGAAAACAGTACTATCGCTTTTGCGTGCTTTATTCAAACGGTTTATTTCGGTGGTGGTCAATACCTGTGTAGGATTTTGAAGATCTCCAGACCCGGCAACAATCATATCTGAAGGAACAGTAACGTAATAATCAAAGTTGCCATATTCACAATAAAATTCACCCAGACCCATATAAGGTAAAGTGTTCCAACCAGAAACGGCATCGAAAACACACATACGTGGATACCACTGAGCCAGTTGATAAATGACGCCATTTTTAGTATAAAGCCTTCCCATCCTATCGGCGCCGTATTGAGGAATGGAGAACCAGTAATTAACTTTAATATCAATTTTGTCCCCATTAGGTTTTACTGTAAAAGGTAACCGTAACTGCATCCTGGTATCTGTGATAACAGGATTTATTTTGTAAGATTTCCCTTTGTACATAACCGAAGCAGACTCTATATGGTAACCTCCTTTTGTATAACCTTTCACATCGAATCTGTCACCGGTAACAAGCGTGGTTGCGGCACCGCGCGAATCAGGATTGAAAAGATTCTGATCCAGCTGAAGCCACACATAATTTAATTCATCAGGACTATTATTGGTATAATTAATAGTTACGTCACCTTTTAGAGTAGTATCTTTTTCGTCCAAAGTAGCATGTATCGAATAATCAGCGGCATTTTGCCAATATTTGGGACCTGGTGCCCCATCCGCACTTCTGAATTCGGTTCCTCCATAAGATAAAAACGTAGGATCAAATACCTGGTTTTTTTGATAAATCGAAGTATCCTGTGCCAAAACATTTTGGGAAAAAATTCCCATTCCAACAACATAAATAAGTAACAAATAAAGCTTTTTCATGTGATTTTTTTTGGCGATAAAAGTATGAATATAAATCATGCCGCCAATAATTTGGAAAAGTAAATGACCCTACTATCTTATATAAAAACAATTGAAATTTTAATTTTTCCACAAATTCCTATCAATAGTTTTTGACGTAAAATATTAGGTGTATGTTTGCATGACCTCACGAATTTTACCTATTATATTTCGCGGTCAATTCATTTGTCTTTCATCACAGTATATTATTTATTGTAGGAAGAGATGAATTTTTTATTTTAAAAAAAACAAGCAAAATGGCTAAATATATCTTCGTAACAGGCGGCGTGAGCTCATCTTTAGGTAAAGGGATCATTGCTGCTTCCCTTGCCAAACTCTTACAGGCACGCGGTTTAAGAGTAACCATACAAAAATTCGATCCTTACATCAATGTGGATCCGGGCACTTTAAATCCCTATGAACACGGGGAATGCTTTGTAACTGAAGATGGCGCAGAAACTGATCTTGATCTTGGCCATTATGAGCGCTTTCTGAACATTAATACCAGCCAGGCAAATAATGTAACCACAGGCAGAATTTACCAGACAGTAATCAATAGGGAAAGAGAAGGAGATTATTTAGGAAAAACGGTGCAGGTAGTTCCTCATATTACCGACGAAATTAAAAGGAGAATGATGTTGTTGGGCGACAAAAATCAATACGATATAATCCTGACAGAAATTGGTGGAACGGTTGGCGATATTGAAAGCCTTCCCTTCATTGAAGCAGTAAGACAAATACAATGGGAGTTGCCAGAAGAGGATTGTCTTGTTGTACACCTCACTTTAATTCCTTACCTGAAAGCAGCAAAAGAATTAAAGACAAAACCTACCCAACATAGCGTAAAATTGATGAGCGAAAACGGCGTACATCCCGATATCCTCGTTTGTAGAACCGAACGCCCGCTTTCTGATGAATTAAAACGTAAAGTGGCCCTTTTTTGCAATGTGAAAGTTGATTCAGTGATCGAAGCTGCAGACGCTTCTACTATTTATGAAGTACCGATAGCGATGCTTCGCGAAAAGCTGGATTTAATTGTATTAAGAAAATTAAATATCACGGATTATCATGAGCCGGAGTTAAAAAAATGGAAAGAATTTCTGGAAAAAGTTAAAAATCCAACCACCAAGGTAACAATTGGCCTTATTGGAAAATATATAGAATTGCAGGACGCCTATAAATCCATCCTTGAATCTTTCATTCATGCCGGGGCAATGAATGACTGTAAAGTGCAGGTTGTAAATGTTCATAGTGAAAATATTGATGAAGGAAATGTAAATGAAAAATTAATTGGCCTGGACGGATTACTTGTAGCACCGGGTTTTGGCTACAGGGGAGTGGAAGGAAAAATCGTTGCCGTAAAATATGCGCGGGAGAAAAATCTTCCTTTTTTCGGTATTTGCCTTGGCATGCAGATGGCTGCTATCGAATTTGCAAGAGATGTTTTAGGACTCCAGGAAGCAGATTCTACAGAAATGAACCCCGATACTCCCTACCCGGTAATTGACATGATGGAAGAGCAAAAAAAAGTAACTGCCAAAGGAGGTACTATGAGACTGGGTTCTTATCCATGCTTAATAAAAGAAAACACGCTCGCCTATTCTATTTATAAAACGACAGCGATTAATGAACGTCACCGCCACCGGTGGGAATTCAATAATAAATATTTACCTGAATTTGAAGAAGCCGGAATGATAGCAAGTGGAATAAATGCGGAAACCGGGCTTGTTGAGATCATGGAAAGCACGAACCATCCCTTTTTTATCGGTGTTCAATTTCACCCAGAGCTGAAAAGCACTGTAGAAAATCCTCACCCAATTTTTGTCCACTTTATTAAGGCAGCCAAGGAATTTTTTGCAGAGAGCAAAAAAAAAAATGAGCTGGCAAATGCAGAGGCCTGAAATCCTTAACTCTTTCGACACCTTGTTGTAACCATATTACTCCAATTAAACTCGGCTTTTAAAAATATGTCTATTAAGTAACTTTGAATTATTAATATTTAAAATCAATGAAAATCTCATGATAAAAATTATATTTTTAAGTCTTTCTACTTTGGCTTCCTCGTTGACATTTTGTCAAAATAATTCTTTGGGAACCAACGATCCGCAAGCCAAAAAAATATTGGATGGTGTAAGTGCAAAATTTAAAACCTATAAAACCGTTGTTGCCAATTTTACCCTAAGCATTACTGACGAAAATGGAAAAGTAGAAGGTAAAAAGTCAGGGATAGTTTATATGAAAGGATCAAAATACAAGGTAAATATTTCAGGCCAGGAAATTTACAGTGATGGAAACAATATCTGGACATATGATAAATCTGCTTCTGAAGTTCAACTCACCAAATTTGATCCTACTTCAAATACCATTACTCCTGAGAAAATGTTTACCAATTTTTATGATAAAGATTTTCTATATAAACTAAACGGGGAAACAAAAGTTGGGAAAAAAACGCTACAGGAAATAGAGCTGACTCCTGTGGATAAAACCAAAACATTTTTTAAAGTGCTGTTAGATATTGATAAAGCCACCAAAAATATCTATTCTTCTAAAGTGTTTGAAAAAAATGGTAACCGTTACATTTATACCATCACCTCAATAAAAACAGATACACCCCTTCCTGATTCTTTATTTGTATTCGATACAAAAAAATATCCTAAGGTGGAAGTGGTTGATTTAAGATAATATCTAATAATTCCCTTAAAAAAGATTGTTTTCAACTGCCTTTTCAGGCTGGCCATTGATAGGAATCAAGATTCAATCCGGCGAGATGGATCACTCTGTCCACAACGGTTGCAGCTATTTGTTCTAAGGTTTTTGGCTTACTGTAAAAAGATGGAGAGGCAGGGCAAATAATTCCCCCTGCTTCAGTTAAGGTTTTCATGTTTTTTAAATGCACCAGGTTGTAAGGTGTTTCTCTCACCACGCATATTAATTTTCTTCTTTCTTTCAAAATTACGTCAGCTGCCCTGGAAATGAGATCATTAGACAACCCGGTTGCGATTCTTCCTACCGTTCCCATGCTGCACGGCACGATTATCATAATATTATAATTAGCAGATCCCGAAGCGAACGGAGCCATGAAATCATTTTTATCATAGTACCTCGCTTCGTATTTATTAAAATTATTTTCTTCCAATTCCTTTTCCCAAACAATTTTGGCATTATCTGTGATTATAATTCCTAATTCTGACCACTGAGATTTTACCTGCTGAAGCTTATCTAATAATACCTTAGCATAAATAGAACCACTGGCACCGGAAACAGCTACAATTATTTTATTCATTTAAAAATTGTTAAACAGTAAAAAATATTTTGAACCCTATAAAATAAAATGGACATAAATGCGTTTTGTGTTTGTGTGGAAAAAGCTTTACAATCATGATCGATAAAAAAATACTACTTGCATTTATTGGTTGCTGGTTTATTTTTTGTTTTGCCAAAGTTAAACCAACTGATAAAGAAAAAATCAATTGGTTAAGCCTCAGCGAAGTGAATGTGAAATTGAAGAGTGATCCAAAGCCTGTGATAATGGATATCTATACTAATTGGTGTTATTGGTGCAAAGTGATGGATAAAAAAACTTATACGAACTCAAAAGTGATCTCATATATCAATGATCATTTTTATGCGGTGAGGGTGAATGCAGAAACAAAAGATGTTTTGAAATGGGATAATAAAGAATATAATTATAACCCGGGCAATAAAGTGAACGATTTTGCGTTATACGCTACGGGAGGTCAATTATCATTTCCCAACACGATCATTTTTCCAAAAATGCAAAATCCGCCGGCTTCGGTTCCAGGATTTATGGAGCCAAAAGAGATTGAAGTGATTTTGAAGTATTTTGGGGATGGAGCATATAAGACACAGAATTTCGCTGATTACTCGGCCAATTTTAAAGCAACATGGTGAAAACCATTACATTATAAAACTACGTAAGTAGTTAAACTCGGTTTTTCATAGGATATTGGATTTAAACAGGGGTGGATTTCCATCCGGCCCCTTTTTTTAAAATTTATTTTCTTTTTATAAAATAAATATCACAATGCAACGTTTTTATAAAAAAGAAAGTCTAAGAATTGTAAAAACAAGCTAACAAGCTTATAAATAAAATAAACAAACCGGCGAATAGCCTTTAAAATATAAAAAGCTACAATATAAAGTAGCTTAAACTCGGTTTTTCATAGGATATTGGATTATAACAGGGGTGGATTTTTATCCGGCCCCTTTTTTTATGCTATAATTTATGCAACAGGAATAGCCTGCTAACTAATAACCTGCTAAATTTTATTTCACAGTGAACAAAGAAATAGTGAGGATTTTTAATTTGGCTGTATTGCTTTGCGAATCTTTAATAGCTTTTCCAGCATTACTTCCAAAAGATCAAGCCGTAACATATTGGCGCCATCGC
This sequence comes from Ginsengibacter sp., assembly GCA_039935675.1. GTDB lineage: Bacteria > Bacteroidota > Bacteroidia > Chitinophagales > Chitinophagaceae > Ginsengibacter. The sequence goes on from JBDTJV010000391.1 coordinate 5,734, forward strand.
TTTTAGCAACGGATGGTTTGGGATGCGTTTCAATAAATAAACCATCGGCGCCTACAGCAATGGCGGCTTTAGCGATCGTTTCAATCATTTCAGGATTTCCTCCAGTTACTCCACTGCTTTGATTTGGTTGTTGCAAACTATGGGTACAATCCATAATGACTGGAACTGAGTGATTTTTCATGATGGGAATATTTCGGTAATCCACAATTAAATCATTATAGCCGTAAGTATTGCCGCGATCGGTGAGCATTACTTTTTCATTCCCGGCTTTCCGGATCTTTTCCACGGCAAATTTCATGGATTCACCATTTACAAATTGCCCTTTTTTTACATTTACGATCTTTCCTGTTTGCGCAGCAGCAACCAAAAGATCCGTTTGCCTGCAGAGAAAAGCGGGTATTTGAAGGACATCTACATATTTAGCCGCAAGGGCGGCTTCTTCATGCGCATGTATATCAGAAACCGTGGGTATTGAAAAATGCTTGCCCACTTTTGCGATCATTTGTAAAGCATCTTCATCACCAAGCCCGGTGAAAGAAGCGGCGCTTGTGCGGTTGGCTTTCCTGTAAGAGGATTTAAAAATATAGGGAATTGCCAGTTTTTTGCAAATAGCAGCCACCTTTTCTGCAACTTCAAAAATTAATTCCTCGCTCTCAACCACACAAGGCCCGGCAATGAGAAAAAAATTATTCATATCACAATGTTGTTCTGAAAAAAGTTCTTTTAAATAATCAGTCATATTTTTTTCATTAAGGATCAAAGATAGTTCGATTGATCATTTTTATTTCCGAGGGCACTAAAACAGTTTTGTACAAATAAGTAAAAAATACAACTTTGCTTAACAAATTGAAATTCAAAAGAATAAATTCTAACAGAATTATTTCATTTACATTTCCCGTTTTAAAAAATTATGCTATTAATCTATTTACGGCACTTTTCAGAAAGATGCGATTATGTTTTCAAATTAATTTTCAACCAGCAATTGGGAATAGAATATACTGTAACCGATGATATTACTGTCTTTCAAAATTATCGGGATGAAAAAATAAATTATTCATCTGCAAAAATTAACAATGAATTTTTTATAAAATCAGCTACGCTTTTATTTGAAAAGGAAATAAAAAAGCAGGAAATAATTATCGGACAAAAAGATCAAACTCTCGTTTTATTTCCAAACCAGGAAGAGGACTTCGGATTTGATATATTTTCATCAGTTTTTTATTTGGTAAGCCGGTATGAAGAATATTTCCCTTTTGACCCTGATAAATTTGGAAGATTCAAAGCCACAAATTCGTTGGCTTTCCGGAATAACTTTTTGCAAATTCCCATTGTGGATATATGGATAAATATTTTCAAAGACCAGTTAAAAACAAGATTCCCTTCGATATCCATTAAGTCAACAACATTTAATGCAATTTTCACCTATGATATTGATATTGCCTATCGATTTAAAGGAAGAAGTTTTGGAAGAACCATAGGCTCTTTGACCAAGGATATTTTTAAGCTGAAAATAAACAATATAAAAAAGAGGCTCCGTGTTT
>JBDTJV010000392.1:0-3328 GCA_039935675.1 Ginsengibacter sp.
AACAAGGGAATGGGCTCAACATTGGTCACAGATGTTAGTTCGATCAGGATTGAGCTATAAAGTCAATGAGCATTTTTCAGTTACTGGTGGATTTGCTTTTTTTAAAAATGCTCAATATGATCATAAAAATCTCTTTTTAAAGAATGAATACCGGCCCTGGCAGGAATTATTTTACCAGGTTAAATTGAAAAAGATCAACCTCACACAACGGCTAAGAACTGAACAGCGCTTTCAACAACAGGTCGTTAACGATCAATTAACCAAAAAATATCAATATATTTTTCGCCTTCGATATCGCTGTGAAGCGCAGTTCCCATTGAAATCAAATAAAATGGCATTCCTCGTGGCCAATGAAATCATGGTTAATCCGGGATACACCAACAAGACATTATTTTTAGATCAAAACCGGAGTTTTGCAGGATTAAATATAAAGCTCAAAGAGAACACAGCTTTGCAATTTCAGTATGTGAAAATATTTCAATGGCATAGCAATACCAGGATACTTGAAAACCAGGACATACTTCGCCTAAACCTTTTTCAGCAATTAAGTTATAGAAAACAAATAAGTAAGAACAAAAAACGCGCTGTGTGATAGCAGAAAAAGAAGATATAAAAGTGGTAGCGGAAAATAGATTGTTTCCAATTTTCCTTAAGTTGGAAGAACTTTCGCTGCTTATCATTGGCGGTGGAAACGTGGCCTTTGAAAAATTGAACGCAGTATTAAATAATTCTCCTGAAACAAAAATCAAATTGGTCGGTATTGAAATAAACAATGCCATTAAAACCCTGGCGGAAAGAACAAATAACCTCGAATTATTCGAACGCGCTTACACTTCCTGCGATATCGAAGAAGCAGATATTGTAATTGCTGCAGTCAATGATTTTTTCATCAGTGAACAAATTAAAAATGATGCTAAAGAAATAGGCAAATTGGTAAATGTGGCTGACAAACCCGGTTTGTGTGATTTTTATTTAGGATCCATTGTGAAAAAAGGAAGCGTAAAGATTGCCATTTCAACGAACGGGAAATCGCCAACAATTGCCAAAAGATTAAAAGAGGTAATCAATGATTTGATCCCCTCGGAAATGGAAGATGTGTTGCAAAATATGCAAACGATACGGGTCGGGATGAATGGCGATTTTGATGAAAAAGTAAAACACCTCAATGAGCTTACTAAAGTCCTCATAGCTAAACAAACCAAGCTAAATAAAGGTACAAGGCATCAGTGGCAAAAAATTGTACAGTGGAGTTTGCTCGCATTTTTCTTCATGATTTTGGGCCATACAATCCTCTCTTATATTCCTTTGAAAAATGTAGTCTCAGGTGTGAAAGATGTTGTTTCTGTAATTGATAAAAAATCTTTTCTGATGATGTTGCTGTGTGGATTTCTTGCACAAATGACGGACGGCTCTTTAGGAATGGGTTATGGAACTATTTCAACCACTTTTTTGCTTGCAAATGGAGTAAATCCTGCGATAGTAAGTAGCCGTGTGCATTCTGCCAGAGTTTTTTCCAGTGGTGTTTCCGGGTATAGTCATCATCGTTTTGGAAACATCAACAAAAAATTATTTAAAGCACTTGTCATTCCAGGAATTGTAGGCGCGGTATTTGGGGCCACACTTGCTTTTTATGCGCAAAAATATTCTACATGGGTTCGAATTCCGGTGTCTCTTTATACTGTTTATTTGGGTATTTTTATTATCAGGAAGGCTTTTAAAAAACAAAATCCTCAGAATAAAGTGAAGCGGGCCGGCTGGCTCGCCAGTATTGGAGGTTTCACAGATGCTTTCGCAGGAGGTGGTTGGGGATCATTGGTAACAAGCACATTGATTTCTAAAAGGAAAAGTCCGCGTTATGTCGTCGGCTCCGTTTGCCTTGCTGAATTTTTTGTAGTATTCGCCAGTTCGATTACCTTTTTTATTTTCCTTAAGAGTATTCCTTTATTAGATGTTGCCGGGTTGATTATTGGTGGCTTAATCGCGGCACCCATTGCAGCCAAACTGGTTGGGAAATTGCCCTTAAAAACGATGTTTGTTTTGATTGGCACTTTAGTAATTCTTACCAGTTTTTTTACAATTTGGAAAGTTTTCGCAGGGCACTTTTAAGACGTTATTCTAAATTAAAAAAGCAACTTATTTGCTCGTTTACTATACGTCCGTTTCTCACTAACCAGATTCTCAATTTATTACGTCAATAACAATTTTCTGGCATTTATTTCGTCGATAGAAATTTGATTCTTTAATTGTTCAAGATTATCAAACTTCTCTTCTTTTCTCATAAAAGATTTTACATAAACCCTAATGGTGCGACCATAAATATTTTCTTTGAAATCAAAAATATTGACTTCAATCATTTTTTTATCATCACCAATTGTTGGCCGGTAACCTATGCTCATCATTCCCTGGTGAAATGATTCTTGCACAAAAGTACCGGAGCTATTATTTTCTTTTTCGATACTCGCATTGACTGCATAAATTCCATCCCCTGGTATTAGTTTATAGGGATTTTGAATTTCCAGGTTGGCGGTTGGGTAACCAAGTGTTCTTCCCAATTGGTTTCCCTGGATCACTTTTCCTTCGAAAAAATAATCATAGCCAAGGCATTCAGTGGCAGTTTCAATATTACCATCCTCCAGCGCAGAACGAATTTTGGTAGAACTGATCGTTACATGATTGAGCACGTGCTCCGGTATTTCCTTTACTTTATATTGATATTTTTCCTGGTATTTTTCCAAAAGTTTATAATCTCCAGACCTGTTTTTACCAAACCGGTGATCATAGCCAATGATAATGGTTTGGGGATGAAATTTGGCCACTAAAAAATCAGCAATATATTCTTCAGCAGACTGATCCGAAAAATCCAAAGTGAATGGAACAATGACCAAATGGTCAATTTCCTGGTTACTTAAAAGTTCGATTTTTTCAGTAAGTGTATTGAGCAACCTTATCGGCAGTTGATTTTTTTTTGGATTTAAAATCATTCGCGGATGAGGATCGAAAGTAATGATCACAGATTCGCCTTCGTTTATAGCCGCTTCTTTTTTTAACTGGCGAATGATCTGCCGGTGCCCTGAATGAACGCCATCAAAAGTGCCAATCGTAATGGCGGCGTTCGAAAAGGAAGGCAGGTTGTTGATATCTCTGTGTACTTTCATAAGAAGATTGCAAGTTAATTGATAATTAAATAATTTGAAGATGGATATTTCAATCTTCAATCATACTTTTGGGCGGGTAGTGAATGGTGAGTGGTGAATAGCGAATGGTGCAAAATCACTTAATTAAATAACGAATTAACTAATCAACTTTTAATGTCATTATATTCTAAGCG
>JBDTJV010000393.1:0-5317 GCA_039935675.1 Ginsengibacter sp.
TCCGGAAATATTTTATTTAATGAAACGGATATCGCGCTAATACCGGATGAAAAATTAAGGAAGATGAGAAAAGATATCCAAATCATTTTCCAGGATCCCTACGGATCTTTAAATCCCAGCCTGACCATTGGAGATGCCATCACTGAACCCATGAAAATTCATTCTATTCTCCCCACTCAAAAACAAAGAAAAGAAAAAGCGATTTCGATTTTAGAAAAGGTGGATTTGAAACCCGGACATTTCAATCGTTATCCTCATGAATTTAGTGGTGGACAAAGACAAAGAATTTGTATTGCGAGGGCGTTGGTTTTGAATCCGGATTTTATTATTTGCGATGAAAGCGTTTCCGCATTGGATGTAAGTGTACAGGCACAGGTACTTAATTTATTGAATGATCTGAAAGCAGAATTTGGATTTACGTGTATTTTTATTTCTCATGATCTTGGAATGGTTCATTACATCAGTAACCGAATTATGGTAATGAATAAGGGAAAAATTGAAGAAAGCGGAACGGCGAACGACATTTATTATCATCCCAAAAATGAATATACTCAAAGGCTGATTGCTTCTGTGCCTAAAACTTCTTTTTAAAACAAAAATCATCTGTATTTGCAGGTTTACTATGAACTCTTTCCAAAAAAAAGAGGGCAACCCGATTAAGGTTGCCCAAGTTCTTAGGTTCTTCAATAATAATTTAAATCACGGTTTTACATATAAAAATTGGAGGATATTCTTAAGTTATTGGATTGAAAAATTTATATTCAAATTCCGTTTTCATCTATTAAAGCGCAAAAATGCTGCCAAAATTTAAAAAATTAATAAGTGTATTTAAATCACTTATTTAAGTAAAATGAAAAATATTAATCTATCATACTTTTTCAATGAAATCCAGATAAAAAGCCTGATTCTTCTTTATTTTAAATTCATTGAATTGATAATATTTTCTATTTTTTCTTCAAGATTTTTTTGTGTTTTATCGAAATCTTCCTCGCTATCTAATGAAGTATTTACACTAAAATAAAATTTAATTTTTGGCTCTGTTCCGCTCGGCCTTGCAGAAATTTTGCTTCCATCCTCTGTTATAAACTGCAGCACATTACTTTTTGGCAAATCAATTTTACCTGACTCTCCGTTAATGAGATTTTTCTTAGTCTGAAGCTCGTAATCCAATAATTGTTTTACTTTACTTCCTGCGATTTCCTTTGGCGGATTGTCTCTGTATTGTTGCATCATTTCTGCAATTTCTTTGGAGCCGTTCATTCCTTTTCTAGTGAGAGAAATTAATTTTTCATAATACAATCCATATCGAACATACAATTCTATCAATTTATCAAACAGTGTTTTTCCCTTCTCTTTTTCAACTGCTGCCATTTCACAAATCATCGCCACTGCGCTTACGGCATCTTTATCACGCACCTTGTCGCCAATCATCAATCCAAAGCTTTCTTCGCCTCCAACTACATACTTTTCTTTACCTTCTTTTTCCCGGATCAATTCTGCGATCCATTTAAAACCGGTCAATGTATTATAGCATGAAATATCATTTTCAGCAGCTATCTTATCGATCATATCTGTTGTCACAATGGTCTTTATTACCATGTCATTGGGCATTGCTTCCCCTTTATTTTTCCGGGCTTCTATGATGTAGTTAAACACCATTATCGCTGTCTGGTTCCCGTTTAGCAATACCCATTCCCCATGATTATTTTTGACACCAACTCCTACCCTGTCGGCATCCGGATCTGTTCCTAATAAAATATCAGCATCAATTTCTTTTGCTTTTTTCAAACCAATACTCATGGTTTCCTTTTCCTCAGGATTTGGGTAAATTACGGTAGAAAAATTTCCATCGGGCGTTGCTTGTTCCTGCACAATTTGAACAGTATCAAAACCAAAAGCAGCCAGCGCTTTTGGTACTAACATAATACCCGTACCATGAATAGGCGTATATACAATTTTCAAATCGTGCTGCTTTACACAATCACCTGGATTAATGCTCAGGCCTTTTACCATTTCAAGATATTTGTCATCCATATCTTTTCCAATAATGGTAATATTTTCCGGATTCCCCTGCCATTTTACATCATCAAGACTTTTGATCTTATCTACTTCTAATATTACATTTTTATCATGAGGAGGTACCAATTGGCCTCCATCGTTCCAATAGGCTTTATACCCATTGTATTCCTTTGGATTATGAGAAGCGGTAAGTACAACACCTCCCTGGCATTGCAGCGTACGAATGGCAAAGCTTAATTCAGGCGTGGGCCTTATTGATTCAAACAAAAAAACTTTTATGCCATTGGCAGCAAAAATACCGGCGACAATCTCAGCAAAATGACGGCTGTTATTTCTTACATCGTGAGCGATTGCTACCCTAACCTCAGGAAAAGATTTTTTTAAATAATTAGCATAGCCCTGCGTTGCCATCCCCACTGTATATTTATTCATCCTGTTGCTACCCACACCCATTATCCCCCGAAGTCCTCCCGTCCCGAATTCCAATTCTTTATAAAAGGCATCTTCCAGTTCAGAAGGATTGGTATCTTGCAGGTTTTTAATTTCATCCTTAACTTGCTGATCATAATTTCCTGAAAGCCATTGATTGATCCTGTTTTCTGTGTTTGTGTCCATAATAATTTTTTTACAATTTAAAGATATCTTTTGTAATTATTTTAAATCTCAAAAAACATTCCTCTTACTTTTGCCGAATGATTTTATTTTTTTCGAAGAAAGTCTTTCTTTTCTTTTCTTTCATTTTGGTTTTGCAGTTATCAAGCACCACGACATTTTCACAAATTAGTTTCAAAGAACCAATTGCTTTAAATTCTAACAATTTTTTAAACCCTAATGAACAAATTTTGTCTTCGGAAATGATTCCGAAAGATACTTTCAAACTTTATCCCTATAACCGTAAAAGAATTCACCTGGTAACTGCCGCGAATATAGTTGGATATGGCGGTGCTTTGGTCGCATTAAATGAGCTTTGGTATGCAAATTATCCAAGGTCAGCGTTTCATTTTTTCAATGATGATAAGGAATGGCAGCAAATGGATAAGGTCGGACACGCATATAGCGCTTATTCTGAAAGCAGGGCATCGATGGAACTATGGAGATGGGCGGGTTTATCGAGAAAAAAGAGCATCTGGATTGGCGGATTAAGTGGAGTCGCTTATCAATCTATCATTGAAGTACTTGACGGTTTTTCTTCACAATACGGTTTTAGCCCCGGCGATTTTGCGGCAAATATTATAGGATCTTCTATGTTTATTTCACAAGAGTTGGCATGGAATGATCAAAGAATTAAAATGAAATTTTCATTTCACAGAAAAAATTATGGATCCCCACAATTGGATATGCGTGCTGATCAGTTATATGGAAAAACAGAGATTGAAAGATTCATAAAAGATTACAACGGGCAGTCGTATTGGCTTAGCGCAAATATCCATTCATTTTTCCCCAAATCAACACTTCCCCGTTGGTTAAATATTTCTTTCGGATATGGAGCTGAGGGTATGTTTGGAGGAACACAAAACGTCGGCTATGACGATAATGGAAATATTACTTTTGACCGTCGCGATATTAAAAGATACCGGCAATGGTATCTTTCTCCTGATATTGATTTTACGAAAATAAATACCAATAAAAAAGGATTAAAAGTTTTATTTTTTGTGTTAAGTGCTTTAAAATTCCCCGCGCCCACTTTAGAATATTCTAATGGAAGTTTTAAAGGACACTGGATAGTTTTTTAGAAATAATCAAAGGTTTCTCGAAAACCAGGTCAATTGCCTTTTTGCATAATGACGAGTATTTTTTTTGATGTCATCAACCGCTTTTTCCAGGAAAATTTTCCCTTCAAAAAAATTAAATAGTTCTCTGTAACCGACTGTTTGCAAGGCATTCAGGTGTTTGAAAGGAATCAAGTCTCTAACTTCTTCTAATAATCCTTCCTCCATCATTTTATCTACGCGATGATTGATATTTTTATAAAGTTGTTCGCGTGGAAGGTTTAGAAATATATTTTGAATGTCAAAATCGCGTTGAATATTTTTACCGGAATGATAATCTAAAATTGAGTTACCCGTTGAGAGTTTTACCTCAAGCGCACGTAACATTCTTTGTGGGTTTTGAATTTCACCCCTTTCAAAAAAAACCTTGTCATGAATCTCAATCTCGTTTTTCAGCCAATCGATTCCATTGCTGGTATATTTTTGATTAAGTTCGTCACGTAATGCAACATTTATGGGTGGCACTTCATCTAATCCCTTTGCAAAAGCTTTGATATATAAACCTGTACCGCCAACAACAATTGCGATGTCTTTTTTTTGAAATATTTCTTTTGCTGCTTTTAAGGCGTATTCTTCAAAGATTGCCGCATTCATTTCGTCATGAATGGAATGAGAATTGATAAAATGATGTTTTATTAGTTTTAGCTGGCATGAATCGGGCTTTGCAACTCCAATATTTAATTCTTTAAAACATTGGCGGCTATCTGCCGAGATAATTTCAGTATTATGTTTTTGAGCGAGTTCTATTGCAAGAGAAGTCTTCCCAACAGCGGTAGGCCCTGAAATGATAAGGCAGGTTTTCTTCATGATCTAAGCAGGCTTATTAAGAGCCGCCGGGTTTTTATAGTTCTTCGGTCGTATCTTCTGTATCTTCTTCAGTTTCTGCTTCCACCTCAGTATCAGCATCTCCTTCTTCTCCATAACCGTCCGCCATTACTGCAGTATTGAGATCGTACTTTTCTTCTATTTCCGCGAGCTTTTCGTTTACCAAACCTTTAGTACCATATTGACTTGGACCAATTCCCTCACTGCGGCTGCATGTCGGATAAGTGACCTTAGGATTTTCAGTTTTGTTCACATTGATCAACTCCACGAGAAATGTCCAGTTTTTGTGAAAATCATAAACGTAAATAAACTTTTGATTGGGCTCTTTTATCTCTGAGCCAATCAAAGTAACTTCCATTATCAATGGCTCTGCTTTGTACTCCTTTTCGTATTTCTCTAAAGTGATTTCTTTACCTCGCTGCCAGCTGTCATTACTTCTGTAAAAAGTTGCATGATGCTTATTATCGAACTCAAAACATTTTAAAATACAATGATGAAGATCCAAAAAAGATTGGGTGTGCCTGATTGAAAGATCACGGTAAACACTGTCATCTTCTTCCCAATAAACTCTGAATTTTAAAATTGCCATAGCACGAAATTACGGATACTTTTTAAAATGCGGTTTCAAACATATTGATTAGTCAAAAAACACCCTTTTCAGCTTAAAAATCAAAGTAAGAATCGAATATAAAAGTTCGTTTACC
>JBDTJV010000394.1:0-10354 GCA_039935675.1 Ginsengibacter sp.
GATCACTTCTGCCTTTTCCATTGTTATCAAGCCACCTGATTTCGATTCTTCAAAAAGCTGTTCAACCGTTTTTATAAAAAGATTTATTTTTTCAAAAGTATCCACTATTTCTACTACCACCGGCAGATCTGTGGAAATATCAAAAAGTTTGGCTGTATGGATTTTACTATTTGGACCAAAACCCATAATTCCACGCGTAACCGTGGCCCCGGAAAGAGATTGTTTCTTTGCTTCAAACACAATTGTTTCATAGAGTGGCTGCTGGTGGTATTTATCAGATTCTCCCAAAAAAATACGCAATAGCTTGGCATCCGGATTGTTGACCATTTTATAAATATTTGATTAATGAAATTCCACTAAAAGTGGCTGCCAGACCAACCAAAACGCTAATGGCAACATAAGAAAATGCTGCCCAGTATTGTGAATCACGCAACATGCTTACAGTATCATTTGAAAACGAAGAAAAAGTAGTAAAACCACCCATAATACCGGTTGCCAGAAATATCCGCCATTCTGCAGGCATCGTTCCTCTGTCGCTGATCCCGTAAATAACACCTATCAAAAAACAACCAATAATATTTACTACCATCGTTCCATAAGGAAAAGTAGAAAGAAACCGATTTTGAATAAGAATTGTCACTAAATAACGCCCGATTCCTCCAATAAAACTACCTAGACCAACTAATAAAATTACTTTCATCTATTAATTCAATTTATCATAATTAATTATCACTCATTACGGACTAACCATAAATTTTATTGATAGCATTATTAATTGTCCACAAAAGTATATTTGAAATCAACCAGCCATTGATTGTTTTTTTTCACCATTCTAATTTTTGAAGGTTTGTTTTTGTAACTGTTAGTATAATAAATAACATTTACAGAATCAGATTTTGAAATAGAAGAATCGATAATGATATTAGCATCACTGTAGCCACGCCTTGTTTCCGGATCCATGTTAGTGTTGAAATCTTTTAATCCTTGAAAATATTGCATATTCGTGCTATCCGGCAATACATATTTTTGCGCGGTTATGTAGTCACCTCTTAATGAGGCTTCGATAAAACCACGACCGGAAACCAATGGATCACTTTTATCAACGTTTGAAGAATTATTGCAAGAAGAAATCATCCACACGAAAAAAATCATACAGAAAAACAGGCCTTTCATTTTTTTTAATTTAAGAATGAAGGTAAATATCTTTCAGTTAAATAAACAAAGACGCAATAGAATGGCGACCGTAAATAGTGAAATGTTTCTTTAAAAAGAAAAAGTTTGACAGTAAATCAACAAATAGGACGAATTCTTATTTCGTTGGAATTTGTACTTTTTGATTCAATGATTTGGGAATTGCCGGATTATTTAACATGGGATTCGGGATACGGCCTAATTCAGATCGGAAAATTCCGGCAACGGGCATTTTAGACGGAAATTCAGCGGCAAGGCATTTCATTTTATCAATTGGAGATTGATACACTTTTCCTTTCTCCGTTTGAAATAAATATTTATAAGTCGCCGGAGGAGAGACCTCAGCATTAAAAAAATGAGGAGAAGGAACTGGATTTTTAGTCACAAGATTCAAAAGAAATTCGTTATTGTTTATTTTATTGTTGCTGTTTTGGCTTTTGGCAACAATAAAAGTGAAACTACCTATGAGAAATAAAAGGATTTTCATCAGAGAAAATTTTACTTCTCAAATTTAACTAAATTTTTAAATCTCCAAAAATATTTTATTCAATAAAATGATCAGGTTCTCATTTTTTTATAAGCATTTATCAAACCATTCGTAGATGAATCATGCGAAGTGATCTTTGCATCATTTTCCAGTTCAGGTAAAATTTTCTGTGCTAATTTTTTTCCTAATTCAACACCCCATTGATCGAAGCTGTAAATATTCCAGATAACGCCCTGTACAAATATTTTGTGCTCATATAAAGCGATCAATTCACCAAGAGTAAATGGTGTGATCTTTCTTATAAGAATAGAATTGGTTGGTTTATTGCCTTCGAATTCTTTAAACGGGATCAGTTCTTCCGGTACTTTTTCTTCTTTCAGCTCATTTTTAGTTTTTCCATTCATCAGCGCTTCTGTTTGCGCAAAAAAGTTAGAGAGAAGTATTTGATGATGCTCTCCCATGGGGTTATGACTGATGGCAGGCGCAATAAAATCACACGGAATGAAAGGAGTTCCCTGGTGAAGCAATTGGTAAAAAGCATGTTGACCATTGGTACCGGGCTCGCCCCAGACAACGGGACCTGTGGCATACGTAACTCTCTTGCCATTGCGATCCATGTGCTTGCCATTACTTTCCATATTTCCTTGTTGAAAGTAAGCGGGAAAGCGGTGCATGTATTGATCATAAGGGAGAATTGCTTCTGAACGGGCTCCAAAAAAATCAATATACCACAAGCTTATCAGCCCCATCAACGCAGGTATATTTTTTTCAAATTTCTTTTGTCTGAATTGATTATCAGTTTCATGGGCGCCTTTTAATAATTCTTCAAAATTATTGTACCCAATCGATAAGGCGATTGATAAGCCGATCGCACTCCATAAACTGTAACGTCCGCCGACCCAATCCCAAAAAACAAACATGTTGGTCTTATCGATTCCAAAATCTTCCACTCCTTTTTCATTAGTGCTTAATGCTACAAAATGTTTGGCAACAGCCTTTTCGTCCCTGGCACTTTTCAGGAACCAATCCCGTGCAGAATGAGCATTGGTCATCGTTTCCTGGGTTGTAAACGTTTTTGAAGCTACCAGGAATAACGTTTCATCCGGTGTTACTTTTTTCAGGACTTCAGTAAGGTCAGTGCCATCTATATTACTGACAAAATAAGGCTGAATGCCCTCTTTCCAGTAAGGCTTCAACGCTTCAGTTACCATCACAGGGCCTAAATCGCTTCCCCCGATTCCAATATTTACAACATACTTTATTTTTTTACCATTGTAGCCTTTCCATTGTCCGGAATGAACTTTTTCACAAAATTCTTTCATATGTTCACGTTCTTTTCTCACTTCCGGCATCACGTCTTTTCCTTCTGAAATAAGTGGTTTTTCAGAGAAGCTCCTAAGTGCAGTGTGCAAAACTGCGCGTCCTTCAGTTCCGTTGATCAGTTCGCCGGTAAACATTGCTTTAATTGCTTTTTGCAATTCGCATTCTTCAGCAAGTTCCAGCAGTAATTTTAAAGTTTCATCACTCACGATATTCTTTGAAAAATCAAAAATGATATCTGTAGTGGAAAAACAATATTTTTTAAATCTGTCCGGATCTTCAAGAAAAAGATCTTTGATGGGCATGTGTTTCATTTCCTTTGCATGGTCATTTAATTTCTTCCATGCGGCTGTTTTTGTCGGATTTACATTCGGGAACATTGATCGGTTTTTAAAATTTTTAATAATTGTAAAGGTAATATTATCAATAAAAGAATGATTTAATTAAAGAATTGTTTTTTTCTTTCGAAAATAAAAAAAACTTTCATTAAAGATTTCAGTTTCAAATTAAGCTGACTGATTCTGCGATGAAAGAGAAACAGGTTTATTTAAAGTAACTGAAGCAGCATGAATTCGTAGTACGATTAGTATATTAATAGTCGCGGTAGTGACAAGCCAATTTTTTTCTTTTTAAAATCAGGATCTTTTATTGAATAATAATTACCAAAATGCAGAATAAACCTTCTTGATGAATAAGTAAATAATTTCCTTTATGATCCAATCTTTATTTACTAATCCAAATTTTCAATAACATTGATGGTCTTTTTTACCATTTCTTCAGTTACGTCAAGGTGAAGAACCATTCTAACTTGTGTAGGTGAAATGGCACTTGCCAGGATCTCATTTTCTTTTAATTTTTCAACAAAAGTTTTTGGAGTCAGATTTCCAGTCACTTCAAAAATAATAATGTTGGTTTCAACCGGCATTATTTCTCCTACAAAATCTTTTTTAATTAATGCGTCCTGCAATTGTTGTGCGTGGCGATGATCTAGGGCGAGACGATCAATATTATTTTCTAAAGCATAAATTCCGGCCGCAGCCAGGTAGCCGGCTTGTCTCATTCCTCCGCCAAAAACTTTCCTTATCCTGCGCGCTTTCTCAATAAAAGCTTTGTTGCCTAATAAAACACTGCCAACAGGAGCCCCCAAACCTTTACTCAGGCATATAGATATGCTGTCAAAAATATTTCCATATTCCTTTGGATTTTGTTCCCCGGCAACAATGGCATTGAAAAGTCGGGCTCCATCCAGGTGAAGCTTTAAGTTATATTCTAAACAAACTTCTTTAATCTCTTGTATATCAGACATATTGTAACAGCTGCCACCCCCACGATTTGCCGTATTTTCCAGGCTTACGAGTTGGGTTCTGGCTTTGTGAATGTCATTTGGATTGATTGATTCAACTACCTGGTCTGCATTAATTCTTCCCCTGTTTCCCTCTATGGTTTTTACCTGGCAACAGGAATTAAATGCAATTCCACCACCTTCATAAATATAAACGTGACTCATTTTGTCACAGATTACTTCATCTCCCGGCTGTGTATGACATTTTATCGCAATTTGATTGGTCATTGTGCCACTCGGGCAAAATAGACCTGCTTCCATACCGAATTTTTCTGCTAACATCGATTGAAGTAAGTTAACTGTTGGGTCTTCGTTAAATACATCATCACCTACAGTAGTATGGAACATCATTTGCAGCATGGAAGCCGTTGGTTTGGTAAACGTATCTGAACGTAATTCTATCATTTTAGGTACCTGTTTTTTCGGTAGGCAAATTTATTATTAAAAAATTAAAAGATAATTTATTGAAGGAATGGTGTTAAAAATGCCGGAATTATCATAAAATACTATTTTTCAACAATTTATTTAGATGAAAGGCTATGTAATTTGAACAATCAATTGTAAATTTGCAAAAGTTTTTGTATTCTATGAACAAAACGATTCTTTAAAGCGTTACCCCGGCCACAATTGTCTAACAATAATTAATTAAAACAAAATGAGGCAACTTAAAATTGCTACGCAGATTACCAATCGTGATTCCCAGGCGGTTGAAAAATATCTTCAGGAAATTTCAAAAATTGGGATGATTACTCCGGAAGAGGAAACTATTTTAGCACAGAAAATTAAAATGGGCGATCAGAGAGCTTTAGAAAGACTCACTACGGCCAACCTACGTTTCGTAGTTTCAGTTGCAAAACAGTACCAACACCAAGGGTTATCTTTGAGCGATCTGATTAACGAGGGCAACCTCGGATTGATTAAAGCGGCACAACGCTTTGATGAAACCAAAGGTTTCAAATTTATCTCATACGCTGTTTGGTGGATTCGCCAGTCTATCTTACAAGCGTTGGCAGAGCAGGGCAGATTAGTCCGCTTGCCTCAAAACAAAATTGGCACCTATAACAAAGCAAACAAAGCCTACATGGCTTTTGAACAGGAGCATGAGAGAGAACCATCTACAGAAGAACTTTCAGAAATTCTTGAGATGAGTGAGACTGAGATCAATAACATTTTTCAAAGTAACACAAGGCATACTTCTTTAGACGCGCCTGTACATGAAGCGGAAGATGTCGCTATGGGCGACCTGCTAAAAGGTGGTGGAGAAACTGATGAAGACGTAATGCATGACTCGTTGAAGAATGAAATTCGTCGTGTTTTAAAATCTCTTAGTCCGCGTGAAGCAGAGATCGTAAACGCTTATTTCGGACTGGATGGCGAGAATGGAGTAACGATCGAACAGATTGGACAGAAGTATGATTTGACAAAAGAGCGTATTCGCCAGATTAAAGAGAGAGCCATAAAACGTCTCCAAAAAGCACGTTATAGTAGTGCTCTTAAAGCATATTTGGGTTAGGATTTTTTTGGACAAAATTAAAAAAGCCGTTCTTTTGAGCGGCTTTTTTATTTAAATAGGTTTTTTAAATTATCTTCTGAAAACTGTCGGAACGTTTTCTTCACCTAAGGCTTTTGTTGAATCTGCATGATGGTTAGGGCCAAACTTACGTGGCAATACAGTATCCGCATTTGAAGGTGTGCCGTGTACAATATTTATGACTTCACCCTGGGTTTCACAGGCAGAAAATGCAGCCCCCATTAACAATACTACCACGCAAACTTTAATGAATTTCATTATTATTTTTATTGAGATTAAAAATTGATTATAATTCGATTTGGTCAAACTTCGGTTAAAATAGGTATCCTGCAAAAAAATTTATTTTCTCAAAGGATTAATGATAGCCTGATTCCCAATGCACTAAAGGAGCCATTGCCTGCATAACCATCATATTTCAAAGTAGCATCAACAGGCTTATCATTTCTGCTTTTAAAATTATATCCAATTTGCGGAGAATACGAGAATTGAGTATTTCCTACGCCTCCAATTCTGTTAATGCCTACACCCAATTGGGCGCCCAGATGTAAGTTATTTCCAACAAAATAACGGCCACCCACTCTTACAGGTATGGTGGTATAATTTTTATTCTTATAGCCCACTCCTGCAGATTTACCTGCGTAGGTGACATATCCGATGGAAAAATCGCCCGTAAGGTTTTCCTGGAAAAAATGTTGAATATCCGCACTGGCGCCTATACCTATTCCCCAGCCACTACTGGCATTTCCAGTAACAAAACCTAATTCAGGGCCAATGCTAAAACGGGTTTTCCCTTCCCTTTGTGCCAGCACAGTAAAACCCATACACAAACAGATGATTGACAATAAAAATCTATTTTTCATTTTAGTAATTTATAGGCAAAAATAGGTGGGTAAAGTAGTAATGCCAAAATTAAATACGGAATTAAGCCGATAGTTTCTTAAATATGAATAGTAAATTATTATATGATCTCTTAATAGGGCCAGGCACAAGTTTTTCAGAACCAGTTTTTTGCCCCTCCACAGGAGAATTTGCTATTGAAGCGGCGTCAGACCAGAAATGGCGAATAATTTCGTACCCGAAAATTATCGTATACAATTGCTGAAAAACTGTTTATCGTTATTGGGTAATTTCTGTTAGAATTCTTAAATTAATCGTAAAATGGGTAGCTCATTTGCCATATTGAAAAACATTTACGACTTAAATGATCCACTCTCATTAAATATTTGCAAAAAGTTTTTGTTTAAACAGTTCAGCTATTTCTATTTATGCGGTTTCAATAGCCAAAAGGGTTAATTTTGAAGATATTTAAAAAAGTATGGAGACAAAGACAGAACATGTGCAGTGCTTAATCATTGGTTCGGGACCTGCAGGCTATACTGCGGCTATTTATGCGGCACGGGCAAATTTGAAACCGGTGATGTACCAGGGCATTCAACCCGGCGGCCAGCTTACCATCACCACTGAGGTAGAAAATTATCCGGGATACCCTGACGGAGTACAGGGGCCAGATATGATGATCGATTTTGAAAACCAGGCAAAAAGAATGGGCGCTGATATTCGCTACGGCCTGGCTACCCAGGTAGACTTTTATGCGTGCCCACTTAAAGTAATGATTGATGAGGAAAAATGGATCAGCGCTGATACCATTATCCTGGCTACCGGTGCCAATGCGAAATGGTTGGGGTTGGAAAGCGAAAAACGATTAAATGGATATGG
The DNA here is from genome assembly GCA_039935675.1 of Ginsengibacter sp. Lineage (GTDB taxonomy): Bacteria > Bacteroidota > Bacteroidia > Chitinophagales > Chitinophagaceae > Ginsengibacter. The sequence continues at coordinate 7,588 of JBDTJV010000394.1, forward strand.
CGTTAGTGCCTGCGCAGTATGTGACGGATTCTTCTTTAAGGGGAAGGAAGTTTGTATAGTAGGTGCCGGTGATACTGCCGCAGAGGAGGCTTTATACCTTAGTAAGATCTGTAGTTTAGTTAACATGTTTGTAAGACGGGATGAAATGCGCGCCAGTAAAATCATGCAGCAAAGAGTGTTGGAAACCAAAAACATCAAAATTTATTGGAATACTGAAGTGGTAGAAATTCTGGGCGAAGAAAAAACTGAATCGGTAAAAATTCTTGATAGTAAAACAGGGGAGTCAAGGATTATACCTGTCAGCGCCTATTTTGTTGCAATCGGTCACGAGCCTAATTCCCAAATCTTTAAAGGTTGGCTGGAAATGGATGAAAGCGGTTATGTCAAGACTTTACCAGGCTGTACCAGGACGAATATTGAAGGTGTCTTTGCCGCCGGTGATTTGCAGGATAAAATTTATCGCCAGGCTGTGACAGCAGCGGGATCAGGTTGTATGGCCGCTCTCGATGCGGAGCGATATCTAAGCGCCATGGAACACCCTGTGCCGTCAGATCATTTCGCAGCGGTCTCTGACAATAATCAATAAACGATCTGATTTTTTTAACTTCAACATTACCCATGGTTACTGTACGGTTGCATAATCTTTTATTCAATGCCTATCACGGTATTCATGAGGAAGAGAAAGTTTTAGGTAATGAATATATGGTCAACGCGGCTTTTGAGTTTCACGAAAAAGAAGATGTGATCACTCATATTACTGATACAATTAATTATGAACTTATTTACAACATTATAAAACAACGGATGGATATCCCTACTCCATTATTGGAGACGGTAGTGATGGAGACTGGTAATAAAATTTACCATACATATCCTTATCTTAAGACGATTTCAATCTCAATAAAAAAAATGCATCCACCCATAGAAGGGTTACAGGGAGCGGCAGAGGTAAGCTGGCACAAGGAATTTTAAAAGAAAATAATTGTATCTAAAAATGTCAACTATGATTAACAAAAAAGGATTAACCATTTTAATGGTTTTCTTTTGTTTTTTTGCAGGTGCCCAGTCACCTTCTTCAGTTTATAATCACCATGAACTGTTTAATCCTAACTTCTATCCTTCATCAGTGAATGAATATCGCGCTGCTGATGGTCAACCCGGGGCGAAGTATTGGACTAACAAGGCCAGTTACAAAATAGAAGTAACGCTGGATGCTCTAACGGATGCAATTAAAGGAAGCGTGACCATTTCCTATACTAACAACAGTCCTGAGGAGTTGCCTTTTCTCTGGCTGTACCTGGATCAAAACCTCTTCAAACTCGATTCGCGCGGACAGGCAAAAATGCCGGCTACAAGGAGAAGTCGTTATGGAGATGTGAACTCTGCATTTGAAGGAGGCTTTAATATACAATCGGTACAGCTTTTATCCGGTGCAAAGGGAAAGCCTGTAGCATCGGATGTTCAGCCTGTTATTTCTGATACACGAATGCAGGTACGTTTGCCTAAACCACTGGAACATGGAGCAACTATAGACATTAAAATTAATTATTCCTTTTCTATTCCCCAGGACGGTAGCGACAGGATGGGTATCCAGGCTACACAAAATGGGAATATATATGCGATTGCTCAATGGTATCCGCGGATGTGTGTGTATGATGATATAGAAGGATGGAATACATTGCCTTATTTGGGAGCGGGTGAATTTTACCTGGATTATGGTGATTATAATTATTCTATTACCGCGCCCGCAGATATGATTGTAGTAGGTTCGGGTGATCTTTTAAATCCCGGTGAAGTGCTGACTTCCACGGAAATAAAAAGACTGGCCCAGGCAAAAGAAAGTGATAAGACGATTATGATACGCTCACGGGAAGAGGTAAATCAACCTTCTTCAAGGCCTGACAAAGGCAGCCTTACCTGGCGTTTTAAAATGGAAAATTCAAGAGATGTGTCATGGGCAGCCTCGCGGGCTTTTATCTGGGATGCAGCAAGAATGAATTTTCCTTCGGGAAAAAAAGGACTGGCGATGAGTGTTTATCCTATGGAATCTGTTGGAAATAATGGGTGGGAGCGATCTACCGAATATACCAAAGCCTGTCTTGAAGGCTATTCGAAAAGATGGTATGAATACCCTTATGGCAATGCAGTAAATGTAGCGTGCAATGTGAACGGTATGGAATATCCCGGAATTGTTTTCTGCAACGCTATCGCCCGGGGGAGCAGTCTTTGGGGAGTGACAGATCATGAATTTGGACACACATGGTTCCCCATGATCGTAGGGAGTAATGAAAGGAAATATGGATGGATGGACGAGGGATTTAATACTTTTTTGAATGGAATATCCACAAAGGATTTTAATAATGGAGAATATGTTCTACCAGAACAAAATAAGGTTGGCATGTATAAAAATATGTTCGGTAAAGGCAGTGAAACCATAATGAGTGCACCGGATGCATTGGAAGAACGAAACATCGGTACTGCTCTGTATTCTAAACCGGCTTATGCATTGGACCTTTTAAGAAATGATATCATTGGCCCTGAACGTTTTGATTATGCCTTTCGCGAATACATTAAAAGATGGGCTTACAAGCATCCAACACCATGGGATTTTTTCCGCTCAATTGAGAATGGTGCAGGTGAAGACCTGTCATGGTTTTGGAAATCCATGTTTATCGAGAATTACAGACTGGACCAAAGTATAAAAGACGTAAAATATGTAAATAATGATGCATCAAAAGGTGCCTTGGTTACCATTGATAATTTGGAT
>JBDTJV010000395.1:0-2687 GCA_039935675.1 Ginsengibacter sp.
AAATTGCCCATCACTGTTGGTTTCGGCTATTCAGCTACCTCGCCGGGCAATCTTACTTTTTCGGCTGACGTAAATTATTACGACTGGTCTTATCAATTAGTAAACTACCAAAATTCCTACACGGATCCATCCGTAAAGTTTTCAGTGGGAATGGATTATTCTAAAAAGATGGCCAATATAAACGGGCCTTACGAAAAATATTATTTGGGTGTGGGCGCTTCCATGGAAAATTCTTACATAAGGATCAATAATAACTATTTGTGGGATTACTCTTTCTCATTAGGTGGAGGCTATAATATTTCAAGAGCCATTACTATGTATGGTGGGTTTGAAGTAGGTCAAAGAGGCCAGGAGAGTCTCGGTCAGATCAAAGAAAATTACACCCAGTTTGTAATTGGATTTTCTTTAAAAGATATCTGGATTGGTCCAAAAGTTGGCAAGAAATACGAATAATATTTCGACGCCTGTTATCCAGGTACCCAAATCATTCTTCAAACACTACAAGTGGAATTAAAAAGGACGATTAGTGTTTAAAGCCCTGGTGCCAAAATAAAATTTCAAGAAAATAATAAATTACTGTTACCCTGAATTATCACGCCTGCTTTTTTCCACAGTTTATATCCAATGGTACAAGGCTCAATAAGATTCTGCCATTTCAAATTTAGGAGATAACATTTAGTCTTTTACATTTGCAAAATGCAAAAGGAGATTCCTTACCATAAAATAGTTCGTTTAGCTATAATCACCTCTGTATTATTTGGATTATTTGGAGCTACTCCCGTTTTTGAATTTGGCTCTAAGGATTTTACCCACCTCAGCATTGCCTTTTTAATTGTGCTGGTTATTACTCTTTTTTTATGGTTCATCAATACCGGCTTATTATGGGCTGGTCAAAAGGTAGCGCTGTTTAATTACAACTGGTTTCGCTACCTGGTTAGCATTATTTTTTCGGGAATAATCATTGTGCTTCTTTCAGAGTTTTTTTTACCAAAAATTATCCCTTCTTTCTCAGGAAATCAGGAGAATGGCCAGTTCCCTATAGGACAACAGGTAGATACTGTGTCGGAAACCGCGCCAACTTCCCCATTTCACCGGTTAAATCCCCCGCGACATCATATTTTTTTTCCATTTCTGCAGATCCTTTCTTTGAATGTTTTTATCATCGTGTTGCTTGAAATGGTTTTATTGAAAAACGAAAAAATAAAAGTAGATCATGAAATTGACCTTCTTAGAATGGCAAATCTCCAGGCAAAGCATAGCCTGTTAAAGCAGCAATTGCAACCCCATTTTCTTTTCAATTCTCTAAATACTTTAAAAACATTAATTAAAAAAAATCCGGAGCAGGCAGAAGATTATTTGAAAAAACTCTCTAACCTTTTACGGTTTTCTATTGATTCCAACGCGGAAAACCAAATTTCTTTAGAGCAGGAATTAGAACTGGTAAACAACTACCTTTTGATGCAGAAGGTTCGCTTTGGAAATGCCATTCACTTCGATATCAACATTCCTCCTGGTATCCAACAAAACCATAGTAATAAAATACCGGTTTATTCGCTACAATTGCTTGTGGAAAATGCCATAAAGCACAATATAATTACGATTGAACATCCATTGAATATTTCTATTACCGCTCAACCCGATCAACATACGCTTACCGTTTTCAATAATTTGCAACCGAAAGTAAGCATTGAAAAATCCAATGGGGTAGGGCTTGCTAATTTAAAGGAACGATATAAATTGTTGGGAAATTATGAAGTGGTTATTAAGCAAACCGCTGAAATGTTTTCCGTTGCTATAAAAATAATTACAGGTGAGCCGAATATGACCGCATCAACCGAATCAGTAGTTTGAAAAAATAAATGACCTTTCGGTAAAGACAGGCATGCATTAAAAATAAACATTGGGAATGAAAATAGTAATTATAGAAGATGAGATTTTAGCTGCGCAACACCTGGAAGAGGTTTTAATGAATCTCAATCACCCGATCCAGGTGGTAAAGGTTTTGCACACCGTAAAGGAAGCCGTAAAATTTTTTAAAGTTCACAAAAATTTTGACCTGGTTTTTTGTGATATTCAACTCGGTGACGGGCATTGTTTTGAAATTTTTAAAGACACCAAGCCCGTTGCTCCTGTTATCTTTTGTACGGCTTATAATCAATATGCACAGGAAGCATTCAGGAATAATGGCATAGATTATATTCTGAAGCCGTTTACAGACGCAGACATTGAAGAATCTATTGAAAAATACCACCATCATGAACAACGGTCGGCTGATACAAAAAATGATTATTCAAACATTTTAGAAATATTAAGTGGAAAAACCAACCAGCCAAAAATTACTTCTCTTTTGATCAATTTTAAAGGAAAGATAATACCCGTAAAGATCGAAGAGATCGCTCTTTTTGATATAGATAATAAAGTAACGGAGCTTATTAATTTCAACAACCAGAAGTATGTGACAAATCATACTTTGGATGAGTTGGAAAGTATATGTGGCAATACTTTTTACCGTGCAAACCGGCAATACCTCATCAACAGGAATGCCATTGAAGAAGTAGTCCAATTTTATGCAAGAAAACTGCTCATAAAATTAAAAATTGAAGGCAATCGTGAAATAATTATTCCAAAAGGGAAAGTGCCGGATTTCCTGGATTGGCTGAGTCGTTGAAACCATTAAATCGTAAAAT
>JBDTJV010000396.1:0-5004 GCA_039935675.1 Ginsengibacter sp.
TTTTCAGGATTTAAATGGTGACTGGAAATTTGATTGGGTAGATAAACCATCCGATCGCCCTTTAGGATTTTGGAAAACCGATTTTGATGATAGCCAATGGATGAATTTTAAAGTGCCGGCTACCTGGGAAGTGAATGGCTATGGCATTCCGATCTATACTAATATAAAATATGATTTTGGTTATTTAATTACGCCAGACCCGCCTCACGTGCCACATCAATACAATCCCGTTGGTTCTTACAGGAGAGAAATAATGATAGATAAAGACTGGGATGGTAAGGATATTTATATTCAATTTGGAGCAGTTCGTTCCTGCTTTTATTTGTGGGTAAACGGGGAATGGGTTGGTTATAGCGAAGACAGCAAACTTCCTGCAGAATTTAATATTACCAAGTATTTGAAACCAGGACAAAAGAATTTAATTGCTTTCCAGGTATATCGTTGGAGCGATGGCACTTATATCGAAGACCAGGATATGTGGCGGCTTGCAGGAGTGAATCGGGACGTGTATCTGTATGCGAGAAACCCGGTACACATCCGCGATGTAGAAATCATTCCTGATCTTACAGACAATTATAAAAACGGTAGCCTAAAGATCAGTCTTGATTTTTTAAATAATAACGATGCGGCTTTGAAAAATTACAAAGCTTCATTTGAACTGTCAGACTCATCAGGTAAATCAATTTCTAAAATGATAGTGCCGTTGTCTGCTTCCAACAAATTTAAAAATGTAATTCTAAAATTAAAAGATCCAAAAAAATGGAGCGCTGAAACGCCGTATTTATATGGGGTACTTGTTAGCTTAATTGATCCGCAGGGGAAAGTTACAGAAGTAATTCCTCAAAAAACCGGCTTCCGAAAAGTAGAAATAAAAAACAATGCTTTATACGTTAATGGAAAAGCAATCCTCATAAAAGGAACCAATCGTCATGAAATGGACCCATTTACGGGACAGGTAATTTCCCGGGAAAGAATGGAACAGGATGTAAGGATCATGAAAGAAAACAACATCAATGCGGTGCGGACTTCTCATTATCCCAACGATCCTTATTGGTACGAGCTGTGCGACAAATATGGCTTATATGTAGTAGATGAAGCGAACCTGGAATCACATGGAATGGGCTTTGGCGCCAATTCATTGTCCAGGAAGCCGGTTTGGTTCCTACAACATTTTCAGCGCGATTCGAGAGCAGTAGAACGTGATAAAAATTATCCATGCGTTATCGTTTGGTCTATGGGAAATGAAGCAGGAATGGGTATTAATTTTGAAAAATGTTATCAATGGATCAAGCATCGTGATCCTTCACGGCCGGTGGAATACGAACCGGCAAGCGCTACTCCTTTTTCTGATATTTATTGCCCAATGTATCCTTCGCCTGATGATATGGTGGCTCATGTAAAATACGATAGCAGCAGCAACCAAAAGCCTTTTATTCTTGTGGAATATGCACATGCTATGGGCAACACAGATGGCAATTTTAATGATTATTGGGACACCATCAGAAAATATTATCCAAAGATGCAAGGAGGATATATTTGGGATTTTGTAGACCAGGGATTTCAAAAAATAACGGATCGGGGAGATACGATTTGGGCGTACGGTGGCGATTACGGAGTCGATTTGCCGAGCGATGAAAATTTTAACGATAATGGACTCGTTGCTCCAGACAGATCTCTTCATCCGCAAATGCTGGAAGTAAAAAAAATCTATCAAAATATTTTTACCACACCGGTTGATATAAAGAAAGGGACCATCAAAATCTATAACGAAAACTTTTTTAAAGATCTTCAAAATGTTTACCTGGAATGGGAATTAATCGGAGATGGAAAAGTGATTGAAAAAGGGAAAAATGAAGTGTTGAATGTAGCACCCCAGCAAACTTCAATACTCGATCTACATTACAAAACTCCTGTTTCCGGATACAAAGAAGTTTTCCTGAATGTCTATTACAAAACCAAGTCAGCAGAGGGTTTCATACCTGCCAATTGGGATATTGCCGGAGATCAACTATTGATTTATAGTAATTTGGATCAACAAATTAAACTGCAGGAAAGCGGCGATTTACAGGTTAACACTTCTGATAGTTTAATAACCGTGAGTAATAATAAAGCGACATTTGTTTTCAACCGTAGAGATGGTTTATTGCACCATTATGTGGTAGATGGAAATGATTATATCAAAGAAGGATTTGACCTCAAACCTAATTTTTGGCGACCACCTACAGATAATGATTTTGGCGCCGATCTTCAAACAAAACTGATCAATTGGAAACGTGCTACCCATCATTTTGTTTTGCTCAATTATAAAATAGATAATTCCGGTAAAAATGTTCGTTTAATGATGAATTACTCATTACCAGATGTGTATGCAAAGCTTTCTATTGATTATGAATTGAATGGAGAAGGTGAAATGAAAGTGACAGAATCAATGCATGCTGATAGTAGTAAAAAGGAGCCAATGATGTTTAAATTTGGCATGCAAATGATGTTGCCAAAAGATTATGATCAAATGGAATGGTATGGCCGCGGCCCTTCTGAAAATTATTGGGATCGCAAGGATGCTGCGTTTGTTGGTTTGTACAAAATGAGCGTTCAGGACCAGTTTCATCCCTACATACGCCCACAGGAAACCGGCAATAAAACGGACGTGAGATGGGTGAAATTAACGAACGAAAATGGTAAAGGTCTATGGATCGCCGGAGATACGGTTTTAAACATTTCTGCCCGTCATTTTCTCGATGAAGATTTGGATGATGGTATTCAAAAACACAACAGGCATTCCGGCGAATTGAAAGTAAGAGATTTGACGACTTTAAATATTGATCTGCAGCAGACTGGGGTTGGAGGTATTAATTCGTGGGGAACATGGCCTTTAAAGCAATACCGGCTTGAGTATAAAGACTATAGTTATTCATTTATAATTAAACCGGTTCAATAGTTTTTTAAGCAATGGTTCGCGGTTTCGCGGACCATTGTTATTTTGTGTTTCAATATATTTTAAAAAAAGTAAGAATAGTAAACAAACAAATAGCCTGGATTTTTATTTTTATAAAATGTTTATTGAATGATCATTTTGTTTTTTCTTCAGTATTAAAGTATTCGAAGGCTTTGTAAACCGCCCGATGTAGAATAGTAGCGTGGTTTTCATGTGGAAAATATTCAAAATGCACTACAGAATTTTTTCGATTTTCTTTTAGAATTTGTTCTAAATTCCGGGCGTCATTCTCCATAATTTTTCCTTCGTTCCCTACTGCGATATTTATTATTGAAGAATTGTTTTTATCAATCAGTGGTTTTATTTTTAATAAAGATTCGTTATTCCACCAGAGGCTCGGACTTACGATGATATACCTGGTAAATAAACCTGGGGTTTTAAAAAGAATTTCTGTGGCGAGTAATCCCCCTAAGGATTGACCTATAAGCGTTTTAGTAGAATTGGTTTTATAATTTTTCTCTATGAAAGGCTGCAATTCTTTTTGAATAAAAGCAATAAAATTAGAAGAACCTCCAGATGTTGGCGATTCTTTTTTGTCTTCCTCAACGGTAGTGGGAAATGTAAAATCTCTTTTACGGTCAACATTCGCGATGCCCACCAAAATTGATTTGGGAAGGATATTTACCCATTGAAAATTTAAAAATTGAACAAGGCCTGCAATGTGAATAAAATCTTCATCTGCCGAACCATCCAATAGATAAATAACCGGGTACCTGGTAGTGTCATTTTCGAGATATCCTTCAGGCAAATAGATATTCAATGTTCTTTTTTCATTAAGAATTTTTGAAGGGAGTGTAACAATTTTTCCCAAAATAAAAGGAGTCGATTTTATAAAAGACGGGCTGTCTTGAGCTTTCAAAAATGATACTTGAAGAAGTAAAAAAGTGATAACTAATATTCTTTTCATTTGGTGAGCATTTTTGTTTTATCCGGGATTTTTTTTTACCCAATGAGATACTGGCAATTATAAGTAAACGAAGATATTTTAAAAAAGATTTTAGTAGAAAAAACAATTTTGTGCTGAAGGTCTGTCTCTCTTTGCTGAAATAAAAAGGTTAAGTGAAAAAACAAACATTAAAATTTAATTTTGAAGAAAACGAAAAAGAAATATATGAACAAGATCGATTATGGAATTGATGCGCCCAAGGTTATTCGAAATCTTTTCAACTTTGGCATTTTGTGCATTCTCTTTGTTATTCTGATTCCTTTATTGAACATAAGCGCCACCCAATCTGCTCTCCAAAGTTTTATATGGACTGGTGTGTCATTGATTTTAGCTGGCACCTTCATGATCCTATATTCGAAATTTGGGAAATTCAGGCACCGTGATCGTATTCTCAATTTGATAAAATGGCGGGGTGATGAAAAAATATTGGACATTGGTACAGGATTAGGATTATTAATGATTGGAGCAGCAAAGAGGTTGACAACAGGCAAATCTTTTGGCATTGATATTTTCCAATCAAAAGATTTGAGCAACAATTCTGTTGCGCGGTTAAAGCTCAATATCGAACTGGAAAATGTATCTTCTAAAGTAGAAATTGTAAAGGAGAATATAATCAAAACCAATTTTGCAAATGATTTTTTTGATGTGATTGTTTCTAATCTTTGCCTCCACAACATTCCCTCATCCGAAGATAGAAAGGCTGCCTGTGCTGAAATTTTCAGAATTGTAAAACCCGGAGGAACAGTTATCATTTCTGATTATACAAATGTGTCAGAATACATCAGCAATTTTAAAAATTTAGGAATGGAAGTTCATAAAGAAGGCACTTATTTTTTAGATACATTTCCTCCATTGAAAATTATAAAGGCCCGAAAAGGTTGATTGATAAATTTTTTTTGGAAAGCAAATGGTAACATGCATAAAAAGAATTGGTAAATAATTTGATCTTGGTTTTTTACAAATTCAAATATTCTTGAGCATTTTATAATAACTTAAGGCTCATTATTCAAACAAAACAAAATTGAGTTATGGCCGGAACTTTATTTCCATCAATAAAAACGAA
>JBDTJV010000397.1:0-2735 GCA_039935675.1 Ginsengibacter sp.
ATGAGTTCTTTTATCGCTTTAATCGACGAACCTTTGGTACGACTATATTTCACGGTCTTTTGACGAGGTTAGTTAAGTGTAAACCACTTTATCAAAAGGCTTTCACGACTTAAACGCTTTATTCTATAAAAATTTAAAATAATAAACCAGGAAGTTGAAAATTTTCAGTTCCTGAATGGTTTTTCAAATAAAATAATTGAAAAACATCAAATCCCTTATCTTAGTTTTTTACAAACTGATTTATGGCATTAAGCAGAATTTGGGCAGCATTTATTATCGTAGCATTTCTTGCAGCCACTTTCCAATGTATTTTTATAAAAGGCAATGAACAAATTTATAGCCGGATGGTGATTGGTAAATCAGGTGATACTTCTAATACCAAATCCATTGATACTACAAGATTACCAGCTGCGATTTTAACTTCATTGCAAAATGGAAAGAGCTATTCCGACGGTACAACAAAATACAGTAAAAAAGCAGAAGGAAATTATATCTCTTATCATGAGCAACATGCGGATGGCGTAATCTCAACCGCTAAAACCGCTGTCGATATTTCTATTAATTTGATAGGAATTATGGCCCTTTTTATGGGGTTTATGAATATCGCTGAAAGAGCCGGAGGGATAAGGCTTTTGTCGAAAATCATTGGACCCTTTTTCTCCAGGCTATTTCCTGAATTGCCAAAAAATCATCCGGCGATGGGACACATGGTGATGAACTTTTCGGCCAATTTACTAGGTCTTGATAATGCGGCTACACCTTTCGGTATAAAAGCCATGGAAAGCTTGCAGGAATTAAATCCCAATAAAGACACCGCCTCCAATTCACAGATAATGTTTTTGTGTCTGCATGCGTCCGGGCTTACATTAATACCGGTGAGTATTATTGCTATCAGGGCTTCCCTAAATGCTTCAAATCCTACGGATATTTTTATTCCTTGTATGATCGCGACTTTTGCGGCAACGATTGCCGCTATGATGATCGTTTCTTTCAAACAAAAGATCAATATTTTTCAACCGGTAATTTTACTTTGGATCCTTGGTATTTCAGCAATCATTTCATTGATGGTTATTTATCTTAAATCTTTAAGTTTTACCGGTGTCCAAACATTTTCAGGAATATTAAGTAACGGCCTTATATTATCACTCTTTTTTTTAATCATCCTGGGAGCTTTATATAAAAACATCGACATCTTTGATGCGTTTATCGAAGGCGCTAAAGGAGGTTTTGAAATTGCTGTAAAAATCATTCCCTACCTGGTTGGAATGCTGGTAGCAATTAGCTTATTACGCACCAGCGGCACGTTTGAGGTGATCATTGATGGAATGAGGAATTTATTTTCCGCTTTGGGAACAGACACCAGGTTTGTTGCCGGATTACCGACTGCATTGATCAAACCGTTGAGCGGAAGCGCTGCCCGCGGTATGATGATTGACACAATGACCACTTATGGATCGGATTCTTTTGCCGGTAGTTTATCTTCTATATTACAGGGTACTTCAGATACCACTTTTTATGTAGTAGCCGTTTATTTTGGCTCAGTTTCTATCAAAAATACCCGTTATTCAATAGGAGCCATGCTTCTGGCAGACCTGGTAGGAATTATTACTTCTATATTTTTAGCTTATTTGTTTTTTGGAAATGTGAAATGATTTATAGCAATTAAGAATTCACATTATTTGTTCATTTACTGTTTCACTTCACTTTTTCCATTTGCATTTTCCAATAATTTAGCCAATCGATCATCCTGCTGGTAAAACCATATTCATTGTCAAACCAGGCTACCACTCTTACATGATTATCAATGGCTGCTGTTTGAGTAGCATCAATAATGCACGAATTCGTATTACCTTTTATATCCAGTGAAACTAAAGGTTCCTCAGTATACTCCAGAATATTTTTATACTGGTTTTGTGAAGCGTTTTCAAATAATTTATTGATCTGCTTTGTTGTTGTGTTGCTTTTTAATTGAATGGTAAAACAAGCCATAGCACCATTTGCTACAGGTACTCTTGTAGAGAAAACATTTATTTTATTATTTAAAGAAGGCAATAATCGATTTAATGATTTATTGAGATCAATAGCAACAGGGATAATGGATTCTGCTGCTGCGCGTCCTCTTCTGAATTGGTCATGGGGCATATCTACCAATGATTGTCTTGAGGTATAAGAATGAAGAATATTTATATGCGCACTTTTAATTCCAATGGCATTTAGCAGATAAAGAATGTGGACTGAACAATTGGTCATACAACCGCCCGGAGAAAGAATATCCATTCCGTTCATCGAATCTTTTTGATTAAATCCATAAATCACCAATGGAATATCATCAGCGCCTGTAGTAGATAACAGCACTTTTTTCGCACCTGCCTCCAGATGAAAAGAAGCCTTTTCTTTATTTAAAAATTGACCGGTACATTCCAATACAACATCTACATCCAACTCTCTCCATGGTAAGTCTAAAGGACTGGCTGTTTGGAGAACCCTGATTTTTTTATCATGAACATAAAGGCAATTATTCCCTGTTTTTATTGGGAAAGAGAATGTACCGTAAACCGAATCATACCTAATAAGGTAAGCCAGATTTTCGATAGAAATCAGGTCATTAACGGCAACTATTTCAATGGTTGGATTTTCAGATAATCTACGGAATAAAAGGCGGCCGATCCGGCCCATTCCGTTAATTGCGACGCGCATCCGGAAAGAAATTTATTTTATGCAAATATCCGAAATAA
>JBDTJV010000398.1:0-11106 GCA_039935675.1 Ginsengibacter sp.
ATTCAAAACAGAATCAAGTTTTGAATGGAAGATTGGAAAGTCATTGAGATTGTGATGAGTTCCGTTTGGAATGGTGATAAATACATCGTTTGGTTTTAAAACCTTTTTTAATTTTTCTGCGGAATTAAAAGGAACTAAATTATCAGAAGTTCCATGAAATATAGTTATCGGCTCTTTCACGTCTTTTAAATATTCTCCTACCGGAAATTTAAAATGAGACATCCTGCCTGTTGGATAAACAGGAGCGTAGTGGCTAAATAAATCTGGTATACTGTAAAAAGGAGTTTCCAAAATTAATGCCGCACAATCTTCTTTTGCTGCGATATAGGAAGCTACGCCACAACCTAACGACTTCCCATACACGAAAATGCTATCCTTAGAAAATTTTGAATGGGCTAATTTGTACACTTCTTTTGCCTGGGCATAGATGTTTTCTTCCGTTAATTTACCCGTCGTTTTCCCATAAGTTGGGTAATCAGGCATCCACACTTCATAACCGTTTTTGGTAAAATTAGTGGCATATTTGGCGAAGCGTGTTACGTTACCTTTATTGCCGTGAAAATAAATCACAACTCCTTTTATCACAGAGTCAGCAGGAAAAAATTGTACAATATTCAGCGTGTCACTTTCCGTCATCGCGATGTTCACTTCTTTAAAAGGAACATCAAACCTAAATTTGAAGTCCTTTGGTAATTTCACAGGATGAAATAGCAATTCTTCCTGGAATTGATATAACGCAATTCCAACAGAACAATAGATAAGTGTAAAAACAATGGTAAATCTGTAAATTTTTCTTCTGGTTGAAACTCTTGGAGAATTCATACTACTTAATTAAAGCTCTCCGGGTTCATCTAAAAAAACTCTTTTTAATTTCAACTTTCGAACGGGAGCCACGATCAATGGGAATTTTTCGATTGTTACATTACTTTGTTCCAAACCAAAACCTCTTTCTTCACTCAGGCTCACTTTCTTGATCCAGAAATATAATTTCATGATCAGCTTTTCAAAAATAGGTAATTCATTATCCTGTGACAGGAATTTTTCCAATACTATGAATTGAAAATCTCCCACAACTTTATTTTTCTGGAGGCTTTCATAGCGGCTGGTGATATTTACTTCTTTATTGGCTACCATATCCTGTACTACTTTTTTAAACATCAGGTTGATCCTGGGCTCCATCCTGAAACCAAGACGTAATTCTACCCGAATCACTTCATTTGGCACAATCGTCTCTACAGTATAATCTGCAGTATAAGGATCATCCTGCGTGTCAACGTGAACAAACCAATAAATATCAGCTCGTTTTGGTTTGCGGTTTAAAATGGAATACACAATTTTATGTTCAATTTCCTTTGGATTATTCGCACTGGTTAAATATACCAAATGGGTTGCATATTTGGGAATGCTCATATCATTGCTTAGTTCCTGTATTGTTGGCAAATATTGATCGAGCCGGACGAATTCCACATAACGATTTTTAATTTTTCTTGCCCTATACCAGACATACATCACTGTAAATAATCCGCCACTAATGATTAGAGTAACAAATCCTCCATGAGGAAATTTCTGAAGGTTGGCAATCAAAAAACTCAATTCAATTGTCAGGTAAACCGCAAGATAAATATATACCCATATTCTTGGGGTTCTCCTCGAAATTAAAAAGTTGGCAAACAAAATAGAAGTTGCCAACATACACAAAGTAATGGCGAGCCCGTAAGCGGCTTCCATATTAGAAGATGTTTGAAAATAAATTACCACTCCAAGACAGCCCACCAGCATCAATGTGTTGATGCCAGGAATGTACAATTGTCCCCGTTCTTCTGTTGGATAATTGATCTTCATTTTTGGCCAAAGATTCAGGCGCATGCTTTCGCTTATCAGCGTAAAAGAACCACTTATCAAAGCCTGGCTGGCGATAATAGCCGCTATTGTAGCAATGGCAATACCGATTATTTTAAAACTATTTGGCATAATACCATAAAAAGGATTAAAGCCATTGTCGATAATATCCTTGGTAAATATCTGACCTTTGAAATTGGCCAAAAGCCATGCGCCTTGTCCCAGGTAATTGATGATCAATGCTACCTTTACATAGATCCAGGAAATACGTATATTTCCCCGGCCACAATGTCCAAGGTCGCTGTAAAGTGCTTCTGCTCCCGTCGTACAGAGAAAGACGGCCCCCAAAATGAAAAAGCCATTTGGGTAAAGCGTTAACAACTGCATGGCGTAATATGGATTGAGCGCCTTAAAAATATTCATGTTATCAAAAAGATGCATTGAGCCCAGGATCAGCAACATGAGGAACCAAAAAAACATAATGGGGCCGAATAATTTTCCAATATTGGCTGTACCAAATTGCTGGGAAAAAAAGAGTGCTAATAATATAATGATTACGATATAAATGATCTCGGCGCCACTGATGCTGCTAAAAAAAGGAATTTGTTTAAGGCCTTCGACGGCAGAAGTAACTGTAATGGGTGGAGTGATCATCCCGTCAGCCATGATGGAAGCGCCACCGATCATTGCCGGAAAAACGAGCCATTTTTTTTGTCGTCTTATCAACGCATACAAAGAAAATATTCCTCCTTCCCCATTGTTATCCGCCTTCAAAGTAAGGATAATGTACTTAATCGTTGTTTGCAAAGTTAAGGTCCAGATAATACAGGATAGGCCGCCAAGTATTAGTGTCGGGGTGATCACTTTGTCCCTTATGATAGAGTTGAATACATAAAGGGGAGAAGTTCCGAGATCCCCGTAAACAATTCCTAGTGCAATGATTAAACCAACCGGAGTCGCCTTATTAAAATTTTTCTTCACGCGATTACTTTAATTGTTTTACTCACGGCAATACGTTTTTCATTAATGAATAATCTGCAAATGTAGAGTGAAAGATTTTATTTGGCCAATTTAATGTTTAAAAAGAATTTTTTTTTGACTAATTTTTTTTTAATTGCTAATAAAATTCAAGAGGGATTCTTTTTTTGATCCAGCCTTATAATATTAATAATTTTTATTGGAGGCTTAAAAGTAGTTTCAAAATCGGGTTGGTCATGGATTTGTCGCACATATTTCATTCCATCTATCACTCTTCCAAATGTGACATATCCTTTTTTGTCTGGGCTTGCAGCGCCACCATAGTCATAGTCCGGTTCATCATCCATACAAATAAAAAATTCAGTATTACCACTATTCGGGTCTTCATTTCTGGCCAATGAAATAACGCCTTCTGAGTGCAAAATTCCCGTTTGTTGAGTAGTTTCCAAAGGAATGCCGGGAATGGTTTGTTGTTTTTTAAAATGAGATTCCCAAAGTCCACCCTGGATCAATTGAGTTTTAGCTACGTTCATTGACTGATCTTCTTTTTTCAAAACACGATAAAAAGTGGTGTTTTTAAAATAGCCGGAATCCACGTATGAAAGAAATGCAGCAACCGTTTTTGGTGCTTTTTGTGGGTAGAGTTCAATAATAATATCCCCATAATATGTTTGGATATCTATGGTAGGATTTGAATATTTTTTTTGCTGCTGGCACGAGCCAAAGGCAAGAAGAAAGATTAATAAAAGGCATTGTGAAAACTTTGAAAACATTGATTACAAAATCTTTAAAGAGATTAAAAACAGAACTTAGATTGAAGGTAACAAAACTTGTAGCACAGTAAACAAACAATTATTGTAAATTCTTCTTTTCTGTAAAGTGTAAAATAACTTTTTAATCGAAACGTAGTGATATGAAAACCCCGGCTAACTTTTCAGTCTCCGGGGATAATAACCATATAATAGTACACACAACAATAATTTTTAGGTCTTATTTTTAAATTGTTTAGAGGGTTTTGATCTTAATGTTATTAAACGAATAACCCTGTAACCAATTAAGTTTGTTAATCAGGTTTTTCACCATCCAAAAAAGTGTTGATGGTACTTATTTCAGCTTTATTGTGTTCGTCTGATTTAACGGTATAATTGCTGTAGAAACTTTCAACGTCGGCAATGGAATTGTGTAACTCCATGTTGCGGCGGAGGTAAGCAGGAACAGACTCAAACTCATTGTTAGGATCAGCTGCATTAACATTAAAGGATAGGTTCCTTAATTTTGCTATCCGATCCATAGCCCGGCGCTTTAGTTCTTCTCCTTCGTCCACTATCGGCGGCTCCTCAACGGTCGACATCAAGTTTGGCATTGTTTGGTGTACTACTTTCTTTTCTTTGATTTCATCCACCGCATCATCAGCGTTCTTTACTACTAATTTCATTTCTTCCACAGGCTCTTCTTCCTGTTTGGAATTGACAAAAGCAGTTGGTTTGTCAATAGCTTCTGATTGGTTTTTTGGCTTATCCTCCGCATAAATTTGCTTCGGTTTCACCAGGTACCCGCCTGACGTTGGAACGCTGCTCGCTTCTTTTTTTTCTTCGGATTTGGTTGGATTAGTCTTACTAATTGCTTTTTCAAACTCTGGAGTAGAATTGTTAGCAACTGTATTATTTGCCGAAGACAATTGGAAATAAACAATATTTTCCGACGAATTATCCACGGAAATTTTCTTGCTTTCAACAGGTAACTTTACAGTCTCTGGCTCTGGTGTTTCTACGAGGGTAGGGGCCATTTCTACAGATGATATTTCTTCTTTCCTAAAAGAAGCAACCACATCTTCCTCCTTAAGTGTTTTTATGCCGGTTTCAACAATTTTCTCTTCCTGTACCGGTTCCTTAATTATATTTTTTTCAGTCTTTTCTTCAAAAAGAAAAAGAGGTTTGCTGGGCTTCTTTTTTTCTTCTTCCAAAACGACAACTACCTTTTCATTTACTTTTTTCACTTCGGTGACCATAAGCTCTTCTTTTTTATCAAAAGGAGTTTTGTGTTCAAAGCCGGTAGCGATAAGAGTTATACCAATTTTTTTGCCCAGGGAATTATCATATCCCAATCCTAATATCACATCAGAATCTTCCCCGGCCTGGCTCAATAAATGATTTTGAATGATCTCCACTTCATCCATCGTGAATTCAGTATCACCTTCCGCTGAATTGATATTAATGAGTATCCATCTTGCTCCACGTATTTCACTATCGTTCAATAACGGGGAATTTAAAGCTTGTTCAATGGCATTTTGAGCCCGGTTTTCTCCTTCACATTCTGCGCTGCCAAGGATAGCTACTCCACCATTTTTCATTACGGTACAAACATCGGCGAAGTCTACATTAATCTGGCCTGTGCTGTTGATCACGTCTGTGATACATTTTGCGGCAGTGGCAAGTACATTATCTGCTTTTGTAAATGCGGCCTTCATAGTAAGGTTACCAAACTGGTGGCGCAATTTATCATTGCTGATCACCAAAAGTGTATCTACATGATCTTTTAATTTATTAATCCCCTCTTGTGCCTGGGCGATTCTTTTTTTACCTTCATAGGCAAAAGGTGTGGTAACAATTCCCACAGTAAGAATACCAAGATCCTGGCAAATTTTAGCGATGATCGGTGCACCGCCTGTTCCTGTTCCACCGCCCATACCCGCGGTTATAAAGGCCATTTTGGTATTTACTTCCAAAATCCTTTTTATTTCTTCCAGGCTTTCTTCAGTGGCTTCACGACCGATTTCGGGATTAGCACCTGCGCCAAGCCCTTGAGTCAAATGTGGCCCCAGCTGAATTTTGTTAGGCACTTTGCTGGTAGTAATTGCCTGTGCATCTGTATTACAGATGATAAAATTGACACCGTCAATATTCTGACTGTGCATGTGGTTAACGGCGTTGCTGCCTCCGCCACCTATTCCAATCACTTTTAAAATAGACGATTGTTCTTTTGGCAAATCAAACTGTATCATAATATGGTTCCTCCATTCCCCTAAGGGAGATTTAATTATTGGTTAGTAATTAATCCTGCAGTTTCCAGGGTGTAACAGGATCTTGTTTGGGTTGTATCGCTTTTTATTAATGGTTTTACTTGCATTGATGAGTCATTTTAAAGTTCTGAATCCTCTTCATCTTTAAACATCTCTATTAATCCATTCTTGCAGGAGTCCAAAAAACCTTTCAAAGTTTTCCTTGATTTAACGAGCGTGTTTCTTTTTTCTGCCGGCTCATCGTGATTCTCGGCTACACTTGGTTGTTGTAATACTTCCGGAATATTTATTTTAGAAAACTGCTGCTCGAATTGTTTACGCTTATTTTCATAATCGTTGTAGCCTTTTAGAATTAACCCTAGACAAGTAGCATACATTGGCTTTGCAAGTTCATCAATATGCCCGGATGCAAGATGCTCATTCGGATAACCGATCCTGGCATTCAAACCCGTTACATATTCAGTAAGCTGAATTAAATGCTTTAATTGAGAACCGCCACCGGTAAGGACAATCCCGCCGTTTAACATACGATTATCAAGGCCAACCTGTTTTAAATGATACGACACAAAATCCATTATCTCGCTCATACGTGCCTGGATAATTGCAGCGAGATTTTTCACACTGATTTCCTTCGGAGCCATTCCTCGCAAACCTGGAATCGTGATAAAGGTGTTGGATTTAGCTTCATCTGTCAAGGCGCTTCCAAATTGAACTTTCATTTGTTCAGCCTGCGTTTTTAAAACCCCTAAACCGGTCTTTATATCGTTAGTAATATTCTCACCACCAAAAGGAATTACAGCGGTATGTTTTAAAATTCCTTCATAGAAAACTGCAAGATCTGTTGTTCCTCCGCCAATGTCCACGATCGCAACACCTGCTTCCAGATCGTGCTCACACATAACGGCTGCGGCTGATGCGAGTGGCTGTAGTACGAGATCCTGGATAATTAATCCGGCTTTTTCTACGCTTCGGTTGATATTACGAATGGCATTTTTATCACCGGTAATAATGTGGAAATTTGCGCCCACTTTCACTCCGCTATATCCTATAGGATCCGGGATATTCTGAAAATTATCAACGGTAAATTCTTGTGGAATTACGTCGATGATCTGGTCACCTGCAGGGATATACGTTTTATATTGGTCATTGATCAATTGGTCAATTTCGGATTGCATGATCTCTTCTTCCGTATTCTTTCTTACAATATCACCACGCGTTTGCAAGCTTTTAATATGATGACCAGCAATACCCACATATACTTCGGTTATAGGTAAATTAGGATTACTTGCATAGCAATTTTCCAATGCGGTTTGAATGGCTTTAATAGTCTGGTCTATGTTTAAGACCATTCCGTGCTGCACGCCGTTACTGTTGGCGCGCCCAAAGCCAAGGATTTCGAGTTTGCCGAATTCGTTTTTTCTTCCGGCAATGGCCGCAATCTTGGTAGTACCAATGTCGAGGCCAACAATAATGGGTTGTTCGTTATTCATGTTTTTGTGTTTTTAACTTTCACATTTTTTAATGAAAGCGGGTTGTGGTGTACTTAGTGATTGTTTTTTATTATTGGTTCTTCGTTTTTTAATAATCAGTCCTGGTCGGCATTACTGCCTTTGGTACTTTTTTAATCTCCACTTTTGGTGTTTCCTTTCCTTTTTTCACATTTTCATTTTTATTTTTTTCCACTGGCTTTGGCGGTTTCTTTTTGGACAGATTGGTTTTTTTCAATACCTCTTTATTTTGCTTCCCCGGAGGTTTTTCTTTGTTGACTTTAACGGGATTCGAAATTACCGGTGTCGCCGTTGCGTGAGCATCTTCCGATTTTTCAGAAGGTGCATCCTCTGAAACAGCAGACCGCTCTTCGTTGATATTAATATTGTCTTCATTTTGGGGCTGTGGCAATTGGATCTTTGTTGAATCGTTAGAATTTTTTTTGGACTCAGCAATAATGCCTTTCATAATTTGAACCGATTTCAGTGAATCAGATTTTATTTCTGCTGCATCCCTTATCACTCCTACAACCTGGTTTCTAAAGCGAACGTCTAAAACCGAATATTTGTTCCAACCTACTTTTGTTTCTACCTGCTGATAGAATGCGAGAAGCTTATTAAATTTTTCCTCATAGTTTTGTGTATCCCCAAATCTTATCAATTGATTACCCAGTTTTGGAATCAACTCAAATGTATTATCTGTAGTAATATTCAATTGGTCAATCTGGGCCATCCAAAAAGGATGGGTATTTAGATATTCGCTCAATATTTTTATGCCGGTTAATAGGGTGCTATCCTGTTTACTAAAACTTTTATTTACATCAGGAAAAGAAGAAAATACCGGCAATCTTGCAGAGAATTTTTCGCTTAATGGCAGACGTGTTAACGAACTATCAATGTAAAAAGAAGAACCGGAATTGAAAAATATCCTTGCTATAGGTTCTCTTTCTACTATTTTAACCTGCAGCACATTACTGTTATCAAAAAATATTTCTGCTGTTTTGATCCATTGATTTTTTTCAAGCCTGCTTTCCATGGCGGAGAGGTCAAGAGAATGGATAGATTCCCCAGTCAGCTTTTTACCGTTGACTGATTGTAAAATATCCTGGACATCTCTCTTTCCCAGGAAATAGTTATTCTGAATACCTGAAATTTTAATTTCAACCCGATTGATCACTTCATTTCTTTTTTTACTCATGGCGGCAATCAACAGCACAACAGTCCCGCTTAGCAATATGATCCATATTGAAACAACAAGAATTTTCTTTAACCTGTATTTGCTTTCTTTTGCCATTTATTTTTTAAAAAGAATCTAATATTTTTTTAATGGGCTGCACCAGTTTGTCAATATCTCCGGCACCAGCGGTAATCAATAGTTCGCCAAAACTGCTCTCGTGAACCAGTTTCAAATAATCTCCCTCGATGTATTTTAATAATTCTTCCTTTGAGATAACGGTTGCATTTTTATTGTTCATTTCTTTCAGGATCAGATCGCTTGTCACGCCTTCAACCGGAAGTTCTCTTGCAGGATATATGGGAAGAAGTAAGATCCTGTCAGCCAGGTCAAGGCTTTCAGCAAATTCTTTTGCAAGATCTTTTGTTCTTGAAAATAGATGAGGCTGAAAGATGACGGTGCATTTTCTGAAACTGAATAAACTTTTAGCGCTTCGGATCAGGGCTCCCAACTCGGCAGGATGATGGGCATAATCATCAATGAAAACAACATTATTTTTTTGACGGGTAGCTTCCAAAGGACCTATTATATATTCAAACCTTCTTTTAACACCTTTGAAAGTACCAACCGCATTTTTGATTTTTAATGGAAGAATTTTTAAATAAACTGCTATGGTTATGGCTGCAACCGCATTTTCTACGTTGTGCATGCCGCCCATATTCAGCTTAACATTTTCGATTTCCCCATTTTTACCTTTTACGTCAAACTGGTAGCCACCATCACGCATAGTAATATTGGATGCGTAAATATCTGCCATATCATTCTGAAGACTATAACGGAGATGATTATTCGAAATAAAATCTTTTTCAGGCAACCCGAACTTGGTTATTAAAAGACCTCCTGGTTTCAATTGATTGGCAAATTCAACAAATGCATCTTCCATTTTTTCTTTCGTTCCATAGATGTCGAGATGATCGGCGTCCATGGCGGTAATTACAGCAACATCTGGTGAAAGTTTTAAAAAGCTCCTGTCATATTCATCTGCCTCTACTACCGAAACAGCATTGTTGCTGCTCCAGAAATTGGTGTTGTAGTTCACTGAAATACCACCGAGGAATGCGTTACATCCAAATCCTGAATGTCGTAAAATATGCGCCACCATTGCGCTTATAGTAGTTTTGCCATGAGTACCCGCAATGCAAATGTTGTAAGTAGATTGAGTGATCTGCTGAAGCACATCGCTACGTTTTACCAATTCATAATTATTGTCTTTATAATAATTAAATTCTTTTTGATCTGCGGGAATGGCCGGAGTGTAAACAACAACATCCGCCTTTTTATCAATCAAATCAATATTGTCTTCGTAATGAATAGTAATTCCTTCCGCTTCCATTTGTTTAGTGAGTGGAGTCGGGGTTTTATCGTATCCGCTTACTGCTACATTCAGGCTTAAAAAATACCTGGCCAACGCGCTCATACCTATGCCGCCGATCCCAATAAAATAAACCCGTGATATGGTAGAAAGATCCTTCATTTTTTATTTTATAAATTCGATTTTTATATTTTTTTTATCTCTTTTAAAATGGCCGTACTGATTACCTCGTCTGCATTTAAATTCGCCAATTTTGAAATATTACTCCTGAGTTCCTGCATTTTCTTTTCATCATTTATCAATCGTAGTAAACAAGGAAATAACCCTGATTTTACTTCTGCATCTGGTACTATCATTGCCGCATTTTTATTAACCAAAGACATCGCATTCGATGTTTGATGATCCTCGGCAGCAAAAGGAAAAGGCACAAATATCGCAGGCTTGCCTACCGCGCACATTTCCGAAACCGTCATGGCGCCTGATCTTGATATAACTACATCTGCCGCAGCATAAGCATATTCCATTTGATCAATAAATGCATTTGTCCAGATATTCGTTCTTTCTTCTTCAATTTTCGCCGCTTCAGATGCAAAATTTTTACCGGTTTGCCAGATCAGCTGCAGGTTATTCTTTTTAAAAAAATCAATATTCTCTGCAATGGCTTCATTAATCCCTTTTGCTCCTAGACTGCCTCCCATCACAAAAACTGTTTTTAATCCCGGCTTCAAACCAAAAAAATGTAGTGCTTCTTCTTTTGGAATTTCTTTTATCAATGATTTTCGAATAGGGTTTCCCGTTATACTTATTTTTTCTGCAGGAAAATATTTTTCCATTCCTTCGGATGATACAAATATCCTGGTGGCTTTTTTACCAAGAAGAATATTGCTTTTGCCCGCCAGCGAATTACTCTCGTGAATAAACGTTGGAATTTTCAAAGCCTGTGCTGCGCGCAAAACAGGATAAGTCGAATAACCTCCCACACCGATTACTGCATCGGGGTTAAATGTTTTCAATGTTTTTCTTGACTGCCAAAAACTTTTAATCAGCTTTAGTGGCAACCCGATATTTTTAATCAAAGAACTTCTGTTATAACCCGCTATATCCAGGCCTATAATTTCGTAGCCTGCCGCAGGAATTTTTTCCATTTCCATTTTTCCCTTGGCGCCAATAAATAAAATGTCAATTGCAGGATCCTGCTTTTTCAATGCATTGGCAATAGCCAATGCCGGAAAAATAT
>JBDTJV010000399.1:0-4148 GCA_039935675.1 Ginsengibacter sp.
AGAAAGTTTTATCGTTTTTGTCAGGCTTAGGCTTGAAATTATCACTATCCTGCAATGTTTCAAGCGATATCTTTTCTGTTTCAGAAATATTTTGAGGTGTCCACACATTTACCTGGATAAGCTGATCCCCTTTTTCATGGCTATTTATCGAAGGAAAACCCTTTCCCTTAAGCCTGAAGATTTTCCCGCTTTGTGTACCAGCTGGTATTTTGATTTTAGCCCGTCCGTCAATAGTTGGTACTTCTGTCTGGTTGCCAAAAACAGCTTCAGTAAATGAGATATAAAGATCGTAGGCAACATTTAATCCTTCCCTATGCAGGAATTCATGAGGTTCTTCCTCTACCAGGATCACTAAATCTCCGGAGCCACCTCCACGCTCGCCCATATTTCCCTTTCCACTCATGCTGAGCTGCATTCCTTCCTGGACTCCTGCAGGTATTTCCAGCGTTACCATTTCTTCTCCGTATACTCTTCCTTCACCTTTACAAACGGTGCATTTATTAGTGATCACTGTTCCTTCACCATTACAATCAGGGCAAGTGGTTACCGTTTGCATCTGGCCCAGGAAAGTATTTTGAACACGGCGAACCTGGCCGTTTCCACCGCAGGTTCTACAGGTTTGAGCACTGTTTTTATCTTTAGCACCAGAACCACTGCACGTGTTGCATGAAACATATTTCTTTACTTTTATGGTTTTGCTGGTGCCTTTTGCTATTTCTTCATAAGTCACTTTTATCCTTACTCTCAGGTTAGTGCCTCTGGTACCACGACTTCTTCTTGAACCACCACCACGCGAACCACCACTAAAAAAGCTACCAAACATATCATCTCCGAAAATATCTCCAAACTGGCTGAAAATATCGTCCATGTTCATTCCCTGGCCAGAAAAACCACCACCACCACCTCTTCCGGAACCAAAAGCATTGTGACCAAAACGGTCATATTGGGCACGTTTATCAGAATCACTTAATATTTCATATGCTTCAGCAGCTTCTTTGAATTTCTCTTCACAAGTATGATCTCCCGGATTTCTGTCAGGATGATATTTCATAGCCACCTTTCGGTAAGCCTTTTTAATCTCATCTGCTGATGAACTTTTACTAACTTCCAGAATTTCGTAATAATCTCTTTTTGTAGACATTGTATTTGCCATAAAATTTTATCGTAAACCGCTATATAAATAGCTTTTATTTACAGTTTTAAATAGTTGGTTTCGTTGGTTATTTACCAACTACTACTTTTGCAAAGCGAATTAGTTTATCATTGAGAAAATATCCTTTTTGCAATTCGGCCACCACTTTTCCTTTTTGTTTTTTATCATCAACGTGTATTTCAGAAACGGCTTCATCCTTTTCCACATCGAACTCTGAATTCAACGTTTCAATTGGTTTCAGGCCCTTTGACTGCAAGGTTTTCCTGAATTTATCAAATACCAATAAAATTCCATCTTTTACCGCTTTATCACCATTGCTATCTTTTAATTGTTGTTCGGCACGGTCCATATCATCCAAAACGTCTAACATGGATATGATTACTTCTTTTCCGGCTGTTTGTCTTTGCTCCATGGCTTCTTTTGCCGTGCGCCTTTTATAATTATCAAATTCTGCAAAAAGTCTTACATATTTATCCTTTTGCTCTGCTAATTCCTGGTTTAATTTATTGGTAGCATCAGCGTCTGCCTTAGAATCCCCATCGGTTCCATTTTCATCCTCAACTGCCAAAGATTCCTCATTAGTATCTACCGGTAATTCATTCTCTTCCGGTTGATTTTTCACATCGTTTTCTTGCATTTCTTTCAAAGTTTTTTGAGCGTTTAAAAATTGACTGCAAATGTACTACAGGCAAACTTTTTGCCAACTATAAATATTAGACAAAATGACACAAAAACCGAAGTTGAGGGAGAATATATGGTCTAATTGATTATTTGCTCACCTGGAATTTACCTGATTCAAGGATATTTCCTTTTTTATCACGAAGCTGATAAATATATAATCCGCGATAGTAATCGGTAAGCAAAATCGTAATTTTTTGTTCGTTAACTTTTACATCTTCTATTTTCTTGCCGATGAAATTGTAGATTGTTAGGGTATAAGAGCTATTGTAATTGGCAGAAAATTCAAAATTGATGTAGCTGCTTGCAGGATTTGGGTAATATTTTACGATTTTAGTAGCACTAAAGTAGGTTTCAGGCTTTACCTGGGCAGTGCTGCTAAATTGAAAACCGGCAATAAATGTAATTATGTATAAAATTCTTTTCAATATTACAAAAGTATTGAATTTATTTAAAGCTACAACTTTTTCACTTTATTTAACGAATAAAGTCCCTTTAAAATTGCACAGATATAATGACCTCAAAAAGAAATAAAAGTAAAAATAGAAATACCTGAAATTTGTTTGTTTACTGTCATAATTCCCCTTGCTGCACCCATAAATTACAGCATTTCAATTTACTCCAATCCATCTTTATCAGGCAATGCCGGAAATGGGTTGTGGGGTTCTGCCTGGTACCAAAAAACCGTGGAAGCGATATCATCCTGTAAAGGCAGATATCGTCCTTCGCTCCTCCACCCCAGCGCCTGAATGGTAACTTTTAAATCCTTTTCAAAGCGTATAGGATCGGTAATGTGCCAGCGATACAAGCCAAATCTTTGGGATGCCTGGTAATGTCCGTCACCTTTTATCACCTGGCAAAGTCCCGAATAAGGTGTGGTAAATTCAGTATAGTTAACTTCATCTACTCCCACAGCATTTTTTTTCTTCGTATCAAAATCATAAGAGCCGCAGAAATAATCCTCAGTTCCGGTTCCATTGATGGTAGGGTATTTTGTATCACCATCGATGTAAAATTTTATTTCACCCTCTCCCCACCAACCATTGTTATGAACTCCCCATGCTATGTAGGTGCCGACATATTGACCGCGTCCTTTTATATTATCAACCAACGTGTAAACACTTTTATAAGGCAAAGGATTCACCCTGCGAAACTGCGCGTGAAAATAAGCTGCATCCGGTGGCACGTCTGTTAATGTATAATCAACCTGGTAATATAAAACCATGTCATTATTATCAATGTTCTCCATGGTAATCCGGCATTTCTTTCTGAAAGGCATAGGCCAATAACAATTAAATGCGCTTCCAGGATTTACACATACGGCAAGTGATTGCAGTGGAGAATATTGGCTCCAACCCATACAAAAAAAATCACCTACTGGCACTTCTACCGAAGGAGTAGTTTCACCGTCCCAATAAAATCGCAAGATTGAGTTGCGCCAGTTTCCCGTTGGGGTCATCCAAATGTGCTGTATGGAACCTTGTCCAAGTTCTCTTGAAGCATCTTCTCCGGTACCTTTTGTTGCCATTCCCCCCTCCCCTTTCGCTCCTGTAAAATTTTCAGGACTTATGGAGCGCGTCTTTGCATCAGAGAGCCTGTAAATATTGCTCATGTTGGATTCAATACCATAGAATTTATCCTGGGCAATCGCAGTTGTAGAAATTAAAAGAGAAATACAGAGGAAGCCAATTACATTTTTTTTCATAATTGATATTTTATTTATCGAGAACTTTTTTTAATTAAAAATATTAAATGTTTTACTATCCTGTAATTACAATTTAAATTACTTGGCGTCAAATTGTTGATTGCTAAACGAGTTTAATTCCTTTTGCAGCACCTCTACAAATTCATTAAGACCTGTAAACGCGAATGACTTCAAAAATTCAACTTTCAAATGATTAGAAAGATAAATTTTTTGTATCATCCAAGATAACTTTTTCCATTTACTGCAAAGATTCCTTTATCAATCAGGTTTATTATTATTTACTTTAAAGATAATCATCAATTTTTATTTCGGAGGTTTGGAATCGTGGCATGAAGGATAAAAGTTGACATTCTTTTTTCGCTTGATATTCTCATACACTATCTATGCCTTATCCATACCCTTTCCATACCTTTTCCATATCTTTCCCATACTTGTTCCATACTTATTTCATACTCTCCTCATACTTACTTCATACTCTTTTCATACTCTCCTCATACTCTTTTCATACACTCCCCATACACTCCCCATACATAACTCGTTATCCATGCTTTATCCGTACACTATCAACGAAGAATCCTGCTGCATCAGTAAGGTGGAATATACTACAAATAC
>JBDTJV010000400.1:0-11288 GCA_039935675.1 Ginsengibacter sp.
CAGGCAGGATTTACCGTAAATAAAAAGAATTTTAAAAAAGCAGTTGACAGGAATAGGATAAAAAGATTGATGCGTGAATCTTATCGCATCCAAAAAAACGATCTTAAAAACGAATTGATCCAATCGAACAAAAACCTGGCTCTTTTTTTTATTTATACCGGCAAAGAATTACCTGATCATCAATTGATTTTTGAAAAAACCGGAAATCTACTTTCACGAATTGAGAAGACTATTTTCTCAAAATAAAAAAATGGGTTATTTGTATATTTACTGTGGTAATCCTATTTTATGCCTCTTCTTCTGGTCTGTACGTTAATATTCCATCTACAACTCTTGCCGGTGAGGTATAGGGATGTTCATCTTCTTTTCCCGCGGCCATTATGTGCATTACTTTCCATCCTGCAGATTTGAGATAATCGGAAACCATCGAACGATGACACCGCCACCAAACCGCTTCGGAACACATATACGCAGTACGTTGTTTTTCGGCAATTTTTTCGAGTTCGATAATTCCTTCTTTGAAATCCTCCGTCTCCATATAATCTGCATAACTACGAAAAGCAAGATGACGCCATGTTGTATTCTTAGAATCCCGGTTTGTTTTCCTTCTTCCACCTAATTTTTTAATGTGTACATATTGGATCCCGTTTTCAGGCAGGGATATTTCCAGGTTTTCTTTATTGAATTGCGGAAATTTTCTCGAACCGGGAAAACTCCTGATATCAGCTACGATTTCTATTTGAAATGAATCAAGAATTTCAACCAATTGCTCCAGCGTTCGCGTAGAATGGCCTACGGTCCATATTGTATTATTTTTAATCAAACTCTTCATTACTTTATAATTATTTCCCTGTTTAAGATTTACTTAAATGCGGATTTTCCGGACTCTTGATCACTATTATTAGTACACAAATAATTAGCACAAATGGTAATAGCGGTAAGAAGAAAGAATCATGAAACTCGAGCCATCCTGTAATAACGGCCGTTAATCCGTAGGCAAAAAAAATAACGACCTGTAGCTTAATTCTTTCTTCGAGATTACGCGTAATTATCAAACCCGGCAAACCATCCTTTACCTTTTCTTTGAATCCTTTTTTAAAACCGGCAATTGCATTCATCCCTATCGAGGTAATCGTGCCCGTCATAAAAGTGGTGACTACTCCGGGAATATTCAAATGCCGAATCGTAGCGCTTTGAATGCCCATGGCAATAGAGGATAAAGCAATGGAGGTAAAAAGAACATAATTATTTTGAATATCGGGTCCTGTAAACCAGGTAAAAACAAGAATCATAATAATAAAAGTCTCTATGGCAATTGAAATCGTGATATAATGTGACCAGCCTTTCCTGGAATTTTGTACGATGTAAGCCCCCAGGAATGCCCCGGAAAAAAATCCGGCGAGGGCTGTTAATTGATGCAAAGCGGAAGCGATATTCCCCTGGCCAACAGAAAGACCTAATAAAATAGTATTCCCTGTCATGTTCGCGGTAAAAACATGGCCAAGTTTAAAATAACTCATTACATCAATACTTCCGGCTACGCTCGCCATCAGCACGAGCATTATGTCAAACCAGATGGCAGAATTGTAATAATAATTTTTGTTTAAATATTTCATGACAAAGTGAAAATAAGCTCGGGGAAAATATTGTATTCACTTTATTTAAAGAGCAAAAGGTTGACATGAACCGGTCAGTAAACGAACAAATAAGCCGAAATCTTATTTCGGGGGATTTGAATAATAGGATCTTTATTTATGGATGTCCTTCTTTCCTGGCAAGTTCACCTTCGTCCAAATCTTCTTCATCTGACATATTAAAGTCTGGATCTTTGGCTATATCTTTTTCCGCTTCCTCAAAAGATTCTAAAGTGTTTTTATCATTTTTAGCATCATCCATTCTACGTTTTTCGTCTTTTTCTGAAATGTTTTTATCTGCCATAATTACGTTTTGAAGGGTTTTAAATAAATTAATTAATAAATACTATGCCAGTATTGAGGTGTCAGGAAAACGAAAACGCTAATTGTATTGAAGTGGATATTAGTTTCGACCTTTTTGCCAAAACCGATGGAGAAACAGCACTTTCCCTAATATGATACAATTCTGTTTCCTGGTACCGGGAAGCGATAACGACTTTCACATTTCCCGCATGATTGGTAAATAGGTTTTCTACCAATTCGGGAGAATTATTATTATGAGAAAGATGGGAAAGAAGGATATGAGTCATAAATACAGGCCGGTAAGAGATAAAAAGTTCAAGCGCTTGTTGGTTACTTAAATGGCCCTTTCCACCTCGGATGCGTCGTTTTAAATGAAAAGGATAATTTCCTTCTTCCAGCATTTTATCGTCATAATTGGCTTCAAGAAATGCTGCATGACATTTTTGAAAATAATGAATGAGCTGCTTGCAGGGAGTTCCTATGTCAGTAAAAATTCCGATACATACTTTGTGAGAAGAAACAATAAAACTAAAGGGATCCGATGCGTCGTGAAATTTGGGAAAAGCGGTTATTTCGAGCTCGCCAATACAAACCGGCTGATGAGCCGTAAAATTTTTTAATAAATTTTCTTCTAATTGCAATCCGCCATTTTTCAAAGTAGGCGGTGTTATATAAACCGGGAAGTGATATTTTTTTATAAGAGATTCCAGGCCGTTAATATGATCTGAATGCTCATGAGAAATAAATATGGCTTTTACTTTTTGAATATTCAATCCCAGGCGATTCATTCTTTTTTCCACCTGGCGGCAGGAAATCCCGACGTCTACCAACACCGCTTCAGATTCGTTGCCTACATAGTAACAATTTCCGTTGCTGCCTGAATTGAGAGAAGTAATGAACAAAGACATAGAAAGTAAAGGAACAAAATTGTACTTTATTAATTGGAAATTAATTCGTTTCACAACGAAAAAAATTTGTTCGAACGAATGATTATTTTTACAAAAGAGCTGCATTTTTTTCAAAATAGATTTTTAATCTTAAACAGTAAATCATGAGTCTTTTATTGAATCGTACGAGTTTTGGTAATAAAGCCAATGAAGGAAATGTGCTTTCAAAAGAAGAAGCCGAAAAGTTATTAAAGGAATGGGTATTGAATGACAAGCTGCGTGTGCACATGATGCAGGTGGCGCATTTAATGAAAAGCTGGGCAAAAGAAAATGAACAGCTTGATGAAAAAGGCCAATGGCGTTGGGAAATGGCGGGCATGTTACATGATGCAGATTGGGATCAATGGCCGGATCAACATTGTAAAAAAATAATTG
Source organism: Ginsengibacter sp. (assembly GCA_039935675.1). Classification (GTDB taxonomy): domain Bacteria; phylum Bacteroidota; class Bacteroidia; order Chitinophagales; family Chitinophagaceae; genus Ginsengibacter. The sequence goes on from JBDTJV010000400.1 coordinate 3,260, forward strand.
AAGAATTGGAAGCAAGAAATATTGATCCGGATATTATTCATGCCATCGCTTCTCACGGCCCGAATCATTTTGGGGTAGAACCGGAAAGTAAAATGGATAGAATGCTGTATGCTTTCGATGAATTATCTGGTTTGATCCATGCTTATTCTTTGATGCGCCCCAATGGCTATGAAGGAATGGAATTAAAGGGAGTAAGGAAAAGACTGAAAGAAAAATCTTTTGCGGCAAATGTGTCAAGAGAAGAAATTCAGGATGCGTGCGATCGGGCAGGAATTGCATTGGAAGCGATTATACAGTTTATTATTGATCACCAAGGGAAATAAATTTTTGATCAAAAAAATAAGGCCAATTTTCTTTTAAGAAAATGGCCTTAGCTAATTTAATTCTACGGTTAAGCATTTTTATTTCCACCAAAAAAACCACTCAATTTATCTTTTGCAAATGTTTCCAGTTTTTCACCAGTTTCTCCCGGGATAAAATTAGAAATCTTATCGAGTAGATCATTGGATTGAGCCGGATTGGCAACGGTAGATTGTACATCCTCAGGTGTGGTGCCCGGTCCGGTAGGCGTAGTGCCTGATTGAAAAAGATTATCAATTGCACCGCCGACCATCGGAAATTTTTCCTTCAGGTATCCGGCAATAGTATTTAAAATCCCATGAGATTGTTCTGCGCTAAGTCCGTGTACGTTTTGTAATTTTTGGATTAACTCTTCCATAATTATTAATTTAAAAGTTGAATAATGTAACCGCAATGTAACAATTATTGTATTATGAATTTTTGGTAAAGATTCTTTGATTAGTTTTGCCGGCAAACTTTTATAACTTAAAGAAACACCAATGAAAAAGATTAGCCGGTTGTTATGTAAGAGCGTATTATTTTTATCGTTCATGGTAATGACTTTAAATTCATTTGCCCAGGATCAATCAGTAAAGGACTTACAATCCGATGCCAATAAAGTAATAAAGAAAGATAAGCTGGACAGCAGTAAAGTATGGAATACCGGTGGTATTTTTAATTTCAATCTCGGCCAGGGAAGCCAAAGTAACTGGGCGGCTGGTGGCGATGATTTTTCATTTTCCCTGGCTACTTATCTTGGCCTGCATGCTTTTTATAAAAAAGGAAAATATAGTTGGGATAATACCCTTGATTTTAATTTTGGAATAGTAAATACTACCAGTGCCGGAACAAGAAAGAATGACGACCGAATTGATGTTTTGTCAAAATACGGATATGCCCTAAATCCCAAATTAGATGTAGCCGCATTATTTAATTTTCATTCCCAATTTGCTAAAGGATATCAATATAATACAGACGGAAGCAAAAATCTTTTATCAAATTTTCTTTCTCCCGGTTATGTATTATTGAGTTTGGGGTTGGATTATAAACCAGCTCCAGGTTTATCTATTTTTATTTCACCGCTTACCTCTCGCTGGACTATTGTTAACAATGATACTTTGGCTCCGAAATATGGTGTAGATCTCGGTAAAAATGTGAAAAATGAGATCGGTGCTTTTGCAAGTATTATGTACTTGAAAAATCTAAGTAAGACGATTACTTATAATGGGCGCCTGGATTTATTTTCAAACTATGAGCACAATCCGCAAAATGTGGATCTGATGATGAATAATATGTTTACAGCTAAATTATCCAAAGTACTTTCTGCGAGCGTTGGAGTAAACCTTATATATGATGATGATGTGAAGCAATTTGGTCCAAATCATGATTCACCAGGATTGCAATTTCAATCCATGATTGCAGTTGGATTGAGTGTGAAGTTTTAGTATATTCAATAAAAAATTTAAATCAATTGAATGAATTGATTACGATAACATCGTAAAATAGAGAAAGACAATAGTATAAGAATAAATAGGTTGGATTTTTATTTTTAATAGGGCTAGCAGTTAGGCTCAATCGGGAAAATAGGAAACATCAAAAGAGACAATTTATTTAAAATTCAAAATCAGAACTTATCAATCCCGACTGGCTAATCAGAATATATCTTGGTATTCTGCTGATGCCAAAATATTTTACAAATTGATTTTCCGGGCCGGTGATTCTGAAGCTATTTACTCTATTTAAAAATGGAAAAAATGCTGACTTCCAGTTAGCTGCATTTTCATCGATAGAAAGATAAATAATGTGATATTGTTTATGATCGATTGTTACATGATCACTGTTTAATTTTGTCATTCTTTCCCTGCAGGGAATGCACCAGGAAGCCCAAAAATCGAAAATGGTATTTTCGTGGGTAATAAGCGATTGTTTTTCCGGATCAGTTAATAATTGGCCAGAAGTATTTTGAAGAGGAAGCGTGACGAAAACATCCGAAATGTCTTTCCCTATTTCTTGAATGGGTTTATAAACATATTCTTTCATATCATCCTGCTCTTTTTTCGACAAATGTAATTTTGGTGTGGTTTGTTTGTAATCCGCCAATAATTGGGCTTTCGTTTTTACGATTCCCCTCTGCATGCATTCCTGGAAATGATCATAGGTTGCCAGTTTTCGAAAACCCGGGATAGAATACAATTTGGATGATAATGATTTCTGAAGGTTGAATTTTGAATCTGGCAAAACGATCTTCCGGAAATAGGTATGTAAAAAAATCCTTCCTGCTTCAATCTGCAACCAATATTCAGGAAACTTTACCTGGATATTCTTTTGAATCATTGTAGCAAGCTCTTTCTTATCGTAATCATTTTTAAAAAGAATGGGCAATACCAAAAAATGCGCAAGACGGGTTTGCAAATATTCCTTTAAAGCCAATTCAACCCTTGAATCATGCCACGGCCTGATGCTTTTGTCAATTTCTTTATCCGTGCTGTCGACATAAATTTTTAGGGATACAAACACGGTTTTAAAATTTGCGTAACTGCTTCCAATTCGATAATTAATCAAAATAGCAGCAAACCCGTCAGATATTTTTCTCAGTTTAAAATTGACAGTATTTGAATCATAAGGGAAAAAACCAGATTTATTAAAACGACCTTCAACATGTTCGCCAGGCTTTATGAAAACAGGATCTATGCCGATTTTGAAAAAAGATATTTGTGAGGGTTTTAAAATTGTATAAGAACTGGAGTCAGAATCTTTGATCAATGAAATCCTATTGCTGTTCAGGTTGTCGAAAACATCATCCTGGGGAACAAAATATAAATCAGGAATGTTTCCATCTTTATAAAAGCATTTAAAATAAAAGTCCTGTCCGGAAACCATTCCGTGAAAAAAAAATATAGCGAAAAAAAAGACAATTATTTTCATGAAGCCAATTTAGAAATGAGAGGACTAAAAATACCTCAATTCATTTAAAACGAAAAAGTAAGCAATTCCTGTGGAGACAATTTATTCCTTTTTCAACTCATGCCGGGAATTGGATTAAATGCGAAATTTTAAGAAGATCACATATCATTTTATATTTATTTCGCTAACACTTTTTTTGTTCAGATCAGTTTCAAAATTATTCCCATTTTTTACTTCAACGGGAAATGCTTTCGGATTATTGGGCGAGCCTGTACCGGTAAAATCGGTGATCTTTAGACCGTCGAAATTTTCTACTTCAATCTCGTTGGTAAAATAAGGCATTTGAGGATTGACCCATTTTAATTTAAAATTGTGAATCGAAAGATTTTTCACATCTTTTGCAAGAAACCCGGGAATGTCACTTTTGAATAATCCATTCTGAACTCCCATAACACCTCGTAGGTCAATGTTTCCACCGGCTACTTCATTTAGTTTGCTATTTACAAGGTCAAATGTGATATCATTAAATTCAACATCTCTGATGACACTTTCATCGGTTCCATACACTAAAATTCCATTCTCTCCTTTACAAATAATATGATTAAATAGAACATTTTTAATTTGCCCCAGCTTCACCTTGTCTTTGCCCCGGATTGCAGAAATATGAATCGGTTCTCCGTTACCCCACCAATCGCCGGTTCTTAACTTCGTTTCAATGTACATATTTGAGAAAGTGATATTTTCCAATGAACCTTCGTCTCTTAAAAATATTCCAATGCCCCTGTTTGAATTCGTAATATTTACATTATCTACATGGATGTTTTTAACAGTATTTTGGTCTAAAAAGCCAATGCGGATGGCGCTTGAAGAAGATTGAAGATTACAATTGCTGATCAAAATATTTTCACAAGTTTTTTTAATTCCGCTAAAGCCCGGAATTTCAAAATGATGGTCGTAGCCAGTTATGGCAATCGCATCATCGCCTGCACGAATGTCACAATCTGAAATGGTAACATTAGAACAGGAAGTGACATCAATACCGTCAGCATTAGGCACCAGCATACCGCTCCATAAGCGAATACCATTTACCAAAACTGCGTCACAATCCGCAAAATGGAGTGTCCAGAAAGGAGAATGAAAAAGTGAAATATTTCGAAGCTGCACATTTTTGCATTGAGAAAATATAACCATCTGGTGTGGCCGGTCTTTTGGAACTACCGGTCCATCACCGATGCCGGTTTCGACCTTTCTATAATTATTTTTTTGCCTTGTAAATCGTGTATCTGCGGAATCAATTTTTTTTGCTTTATCCCATTCAAAAAAAACGGTGTCATTTCCATTAATTGCTCCCATGCCTGTTATGGAAACATTTTCTGCTCCGCGTGTATAAAGTATTCCATAATAATTGGTGCCATATCCTGCCATTTCATAACTTTTATAATCTTTCAAATCGGGGCTTCCTTTTAATACCGCGCCATTTTCCAAATGCAAATCCACATTGCTTTTCAGGGAAAAAGTTCCTGTGATAAAAACCCCGGCGGGAACTTCAACTGTTCCTCCACCCTTTGCATTACATTCGTCAATCGCTTTTTGAATGGGGATGGTATTAATCGTTTGGTTATCTCCTATTGCTCCGAAATCTTTGATATTATAAGATTGGGCGTTTAGTGAAAAAATATAAAAAAGAAAATAGATTGAAATGAATGCTTTCTTCATGGCAATTAAAAGTTTGAAGATTTAATAAGTAGTAAATCTAACAATTATAGATTGGGCTGTTCAATAATATTTTTAATAAAAATAAAATCCAATTGCCTTAAATCAATAGACCAAAAATTGGTTAGCAGTATAAAAAAAGTAATTTTGTACAAACAATTAATATGGCTAGTATATTAGAAAAGGAATGGCTTAATTATTTTGTTCAGTTGAATGAAACTGAAAAAAAATCGGTTTTGCAAATGCTTAAGGTTTTTTTGCAAACACGGGGAGAAAAGTACCAACGTATTACTGTTGAACAGTATAATAAAGAACTGGAGGAAGCTGATAAACAGATTGAATCAGGAAACTTCATCACCCACGAAGAAATGGAAAAAGAAATGGAGAAATGGTAGGAAGCAAAATAAAGATAGTTTGGAGCGAGGATGCGCGCCTACAACTAAAGGCCGCTTATAATTATATCAAAAAAGATTCTTCCCAAAATGCAAATATGGTAAGGACGGATATTGCTGATATAATATAAAGCCTTCCATTAAATCCCCATAAGTTTCCAAAGGATAAATATAAACTGGCTAATGATGGAAGTTACCGCGCCTTTGAAAAACATACATACAGGATTGCTTACCGGATACTTGAATTTGAAATCAGAATATTAAGAGTACGGCATACTGGTATGGAGCCAAAAGATTATTGATAGAAAAGGTAGTGAAATGTGTAAAAAACAACTGAGTTCTTCAGAAATTAAAACGACAATTTTAATGATTTATCTTTGTATCCTTTAGTACTATTAAGCATGCAAACTATTACAATACATCCCAAAAATAAAGAACAGGCCAGTCTTTTTGAACAACTGGCCAAAACATTAAAAGTGCCGTTTGAAAAAAGCGGGAAAAAAATCGGTCATTACAATGCAGAATTTGAAGTAAAAATGAGAGAAAGCCGCAAACAGGCTGCGCAAGGGAAAACTGTTAAGATTAATCTTGACGAAATATGGGAAAAGAATTTACCCTTAAAGCAGAAGAGGATGTGACTTTTGGAAAAAGTCGGGCGAGAAAGTCATGTTGAAAAAAATACGCAAACTTTTAGAAAACATACAACAGACCCCGTTTGAAGTTATTAGAAAACCTGAACAGTTAAAATATGATTGGATTGGCTATTGGTCACGTCGTATCAATCATAAACACCGATTGATTTACGAGGTCCACAACAATAAAATTCTTATCCATTCCCTTAAAGGACATTACGATTAGATATTTTTTTTAAATGATTGTCTGAGACTTACAAGCCGAAGTTGTAGATAATTTTGCCTTTGTGTTTTTCATGCCTAAAAATAAATTCTGCTCTAATCCAAATTTTCAATAATCCCTGCAATTCCCTGTCCGCCGCCAACACACGCAGTTACAATACCATATTTTTTATTTAAACGCTTCATGTCATTTATAATCTGCACAGTTAATTTAGCGCCGGTGCAACCAAGCGGGTGACCAAGTGCAATAGCGCCTCCATTAATATTTACAATAGATGGATCAATTCCCAATGTTTTAATAACTGCCAGCGATTGCGAAGCAAATGCTTCATTCAATTCTACAAGATCTATTTCGGAAAGATTCATTCCAGCCCTCTTTAAAACTTTTGGAACAGCTTCGATTGGTCCAACTCCCATTACGCGCGGATGAACGCCAGCACTTACACAATTTACCAACCGTGCAATAGGTTTCAGTTTCAGTTCATTCATCATTTTTTCGCTCATAACTATGACGAAAGCCGCTCCATCACTGGTTTGGGAAGAATTGCCAGCAGTAACTGTTCCGCCTATTGCAAATACGGGTTTTAATTTTGCCAACGCTTCAAGAGAGGTATCTGCACGAACGCCTTCGTCGGTATCTACTACAAAATTTCTCTTTTGTTTTTTCAAATCTTTATCCAGGTAAATTTCCTCCACAGGCATGGGTAAAATACCACTTTTAAAATACCCGTTTTTGATCGCGTTTAATGCTTTCTGATGGGAATGAAGGCTAAATTCATCCTGTTGCTCACGAGTTACACTATATTCTTTGGCAACAGCTTCTGCGGTCAATCCCATACCGAGATAATAATCCGGCGTTTCTGAAGTAACAGAGTAAGCTGGTACAGGCTTCCAACCTGATGTGGGCACCATTGTCATGCTTTCTGTGCCTCCCGCAATAATGCAATCGGCCATTCCGCTTTTTATTTTTGCGGTTGCGATTGCAATAGTTTCAAGACCACTTGCACAATAACGATTTACGGTCATTCCCGGCACGGAAATACCAAGCGCTCTTACACTGATCATGCGCCCGACTTGTAATCCTTGTTCAGCCTCGGGTACAGCGTTTCCTACTATTAAATCATCAACCCTTTTGCTGTCCAATTCAGGAACAGTTGCCAGCAAACCTTTTATCACATCTACAGCCAGGTCATCAGGGCGATAAAATCGAAATCCCCCGCGTTTTGATTTGGTAACTGCTGTTCTGAAACCTGCGATGATATATGCTTCCATAAAATTTTATTTAAATGTGGTAAGCAATTTACCATTTTATCTGCAAGAAATCATGTTTGCAAGAGATGATGGGAACCAGTAAGCTGGTTCAATTGTCAAAGCAAAACCGGATTTAACATCTTCTTTACTAAATTAAAAATCCCCATTATTCCTTTGTTTACTGCAAAGGAAGCAGATGATATCAAACAATTATCTTTGCAATATGAGTAAAATTAGAGTAAGATTTGCACCGAGCCCGACCGGCGGGCTGCATCTTGGCGGTGTTCGAACCGCTTTATACAATTATTTATTTGCAAAGAAAAATGATGGCGAATTTGTACTAAGAATTGAAGATACAGATCAAACCCGCTATGTGGAAGGCGCAGAACAATATATCCTTGATTGCCTTGATTGGTGCGGCATTCAGCCAGATGAAGGCATTCATAACCCAGGAGAATTTGGCCCTTATCGCCAGAGTGAAAGAAAAGAAATTTACCGGCAATATGCGGAGCAGTTGGTAGAATCCGGGCATGCTTATTATGCTTTTGATACGCCGGAAGAAATTGAAAATCTCCG
>JBDTJV010000401.1:0-8400 GCA_039935675.1 Ginsengibacter sp.
AAGATACCGCGACCAAATTTTTTGAGCATTTTGTTTTGATTGCTGAAGCAATAAATATCCATGGATTGTGGAACGAAGAGGATCGTTTCTTTTACGATTCTCTTTCAGTGTCAGAAGGTTATCCTATTCCTTTGCGCGTTCAGTCTATTGTTGGATTAACTACATTATTTGCGGTTTCAACCATCAAAAAAAGCTTGCGCGAAAAGCTGCGTGACTTCAAAAAACGCACAGAATGGTTTGAAAAATACCGTCGAAAAAACGATAAATTTTGGCCAAATGAAGATCGCACAGATCGTGAAACTATTTTACTATCGCTCGTTCAGAAAGAAAGACTTAAAAATATTTTGTCTCGTTTGCTAAATGAGGAGGAATTTCTTTCGCCAGGCGGAATAAGGGCTTTATCTAAATTTCACGAAAAAAACCCTTACTCAGTTACTATCGATAATATTTATTATGCCATTCAATATGATCCGGGCGATTCTGTTTCAAACTTTTTTGGTGGAAATTCCAACTGGCGCGGACCTGTTTGGATGCCAATTAATTATATTATTATCCGCTCCATCCGCCAGTATGGAGAATTCTACGGGGATGATTTTTTAGTAGAATGCCCCACTGGTTCAGGAAATTTAATGAACCTGATGCAGGTAGCAGATGAATTGTCAAAAAGGGTAATCAGCCTTTTTGAAAAAGACCAGGAAGGACAACGCAGGATTTATGGAAGACACAATTGGTTCTACCAGCGGCCAGGCAATGAGGACCTTGTATTATTTTTTGAATATTTTCATGGAGATGATGGTAACGGGTTAGGCGCAAGTCATCAAACTGGCTGGACAGCGCTGGTTGCCTGTTTAATTTCCGAGCTGGCAAAAGAGAAGGATCAACCCACAGTAAACCAATAAATATCTCTGAAAGTTATTTTGTTTCAAACGTTTGCTAATACTCAATCACAGATAGAAGCAATAAAGAAATATTCGATTGATCCTGGTTTATCCTGCGATTAATTATTCAAAAAGTTCAGCCTGTGCACCAGGTTTTTCAGGCTCTACCCAATCCATCTGATCTGTCTTTGAGTAATCAGTCAGCTTATTTCCGATCGCACGCCAACCCATTACGTCCACCACTTTGTGCAACTTAATTTTTGCTTTCCTGATTTGTGCTCCTCTCCCACTTTGCATTTGCAAAATCGGTTCCTGCGCGGTTGTAGCTTTTACCAATTTATTGCCTTCTCCCTCTTTTATAAAAAGAAATTTAGTGCTTAATGTATTGGTCTCAATCTTAAATCGCTTCACATTGTATTGCACTTTTTCATTATCGAGATAAACAGCAGTTATAATCTTTTCAGGATCAAATTTTTCAATCAATTCTATCGAATCATGATCAAATCGTTGAGTAATTTCCTGGCCCGTAATTTCATAATTTCCATCTTTATAAATCACCAATATTTTATCATCTCCTTCAAAATTACCCAACAGTTTTCCTTTCTCTTCTGTGTTAAGTCTTCCAAAAGTATCATCAAACCAAAGCCTGCGTTTATCAAGTGTTGACTTTCCCTTTTCGATCATTTTTATGGATTTCACCGGGTATTTGGTAACCTGGTTTCCGATGCTTCCCCGGCTGCGGATATCAAGTGTTTCAAAATAGAATTGCAACTCTTTATTTCGCGCGCTGGAACCTGGAGTAAGAAGTATCTGAACTACTTCAGCTTCGCCATTGGGGTTCACAGTAAAGTAATGCACTTTACTTTTTTCATCTCCTTTGGTAAGATCGTATTCCTTATCGCGCGTTACCCCGGTTACATTAAATCTCTTTGCGTAGCTAATTCCTTTTTTACCATCGGCATAGATCATATTATACGTCGTACGTTCATCATTTTTTCTAAAAATAGCAACGTGAATGATGTCTTTCCCAATGAAAACTTTATCGGCAACTTTCACCACTTTCATTCTCCCGGTTTTTGTAAATGCAATGACATCATCAAGGTCACTGCATTCATCAATCAACTCATCCTTTTTCAGGCTCGTGCCAATAAAACCTTCGGAACGGTTTACATAAATTTTTGTATTAGCTATGGCAACCGCTTTGGCTTGTATGGTGTCGAATAATTTTATTTCTGTTTTACGCTCGCGGTCTTTGCCAAACTTTTTCAATAATTCTTCGTAATAAGAAATCGCATATTCGGTAAGAAATTCAAGATGATGCCTGACCTCATCAATTTCATCATCCAAAGATTTTATTTGTCTTATTAAATCCTCAATATCAAGTTTGTAAATTCTTCGTACAGGCTTCTCCGTTAGTTTAAGGATATCTTCACGGGTTACATCTCTTTGCAGCAAATTTTTGAAAGGAACAAATGCTTTATCAATCGCAGCAATAACTTTATCCCAGGTTTCATGTTTTTTCTCCAACTCTTTATAAATCTTTTCCTCAAAAAATATCTTTTCCAAAGAGGTGAAATGCCATTTTTCCTGGAGTTCGCGTAATTTAATTTCGAGCTCTTGTTTTAAAAGATTGCGGGAATGATCTGCAGCAAATTTCAATAGTTCCTCCACCCCGGGAAAACGCGGTTTTTGCCCTTCAATGATACAGGCATTTGGGGAAATAGAAACTTCGCAATCAGTAAAAGCATACAATGCATCGATGGTAATATCGGGAGAAATACCCGGAGCAAGGTCGACAGCAATTTCCACTTCGGCAGCCGTATTATCCGTTACTTTTTTGACCTTTATTTTCCCGCCATCATTCGCCTTGATAATGCTATCAATTAATTGCTGAGTTGTAGTTCCATAAGGAACATCTTTTATTATAATCGTTTTTTTATCCAGTTCTTCAATCCTTGCGCGCACTCTTACTTTACCGCCGCGAATACCATCATTGTAATTGGAAACATCAATCATCCCACCGGTAACAAAATCCGGGAAAAGTTCAAATTTTTTCCCTTTATAATATTTAATTGTTGCATCAATTAATTCACAGAAATTATGAGGAAGTATTTTGGTAGCGAGACCTACCGCTATTCCTTCCGCGCCTTGGGCAAGTAATAAAGGAAATTTCATGGGCAGGGTTATCGGTTCATTTTTTCTACCGTCATAACTTAATTGCCAGTTAGTCGTTTTGTTATTGAATGCTACCTCAAGGGCAAACTTACTTGGCCTGGCTTCTATATAACGAGGAGCAGCCGCATCATCACCGGTGCGTACATCACCCCAATTACCCTGGGTTTCAATTAATAGATCCTTTTGGCCCAGGTTTACGATAGCATCGCCAATACTTGCATCACCATGCGGATGATATTGCATACTCTGCCCAATAATATTGGCGACCTTATTAAATCGTCCATCATCCATTTCCTTCATTGCATGAAGAATGCGCCTCTGCACGGGTTTTAAACCATCTTCAATTGCAGGAACAGCCCGTTCCAATATTACATAACTGGCATAATCGAGAAACCAGGTTTTGTATTGTCCCGAAATGCCAGAATCACTATGTTGGTATTCTGCTTTGTTTGCTTTTGCCATTTAATTAAACCTTCTTTTTCCGGGGGCTAAATTATAAAATATTAGGCGCTTTCGGCGTTTGTTGAAAATTTACAGTTTGATTTAACTATTTAAACTCTATAGGATCGGCGTGATTTTGCAATTCAATTACACTTTTTTTGGAGGATTAAATTATAAATTATTTAGCGATTTCGGCGTTCGTTGAAATAATACAATTGAATAATCAATCCAAGCTCCGTAGGAGCGGCCTGTTAGTAGCAACAGATATCAGCAGATCAAATATTCAAGCTCCATAGGAGCGCCATGTTAAATCCTGAAACGTAATAGGTTAAAGAATATTTCTATTCGTCATAAAATTCAAACAAATATTTTTCATCATAGTCAACTTCAAAAATATTTAATAACTTGATATATTCTTCTTTAAACACTTGCTTTTTATGATGTTGCGGTTGATTTAAAATATAATTTACCACTTTTGGCGCCTGTGATTTTGAATAGGAAAACGCTCCGAAACCATCTTGCCAATCAAAACTTTTTACAAAGCCTTTATCTTTTAAAAATTTGGAAGAACCTGATTTTATCTCTCCTGTTAACTTTGAAACTGAAATGTCTGGATTCATGCTTACCAAAAGATGCGTGTGGTCAGGCATACAATAGATTGAATAAAGCTTTTGTTTTTTTGCGGTTACTATTCCTGCCATATATTTTTGCAATTCCTCACGAAATGATTCTTTTATGAAATTATGACGGCCACGTACGGCAAAAACAATTTGTATGTATATTTTGGTATATGTATTTGCCATTTAAAGAATATTTTATTTTATTAAGAAAATTTGTTGAAAATACCTATTTCGATTGAACTACCTATTTGAATTTATTCTTCCTTCTTCTACTAACATGGCGCTCCTACGGAGCAAGAATTACACAGGCCCTTCTTTTTTTCTACTGACCGGACGCTCCTATGGAGCTTTTTATAATTCCAGGCTCTTCTGCCAATGGCAGGGTGATCATACAGAGGTTTTATGATTATTGGTTCTTCTGATGCTAACATGGCGCTCCTACTTAATTTGCTTATCTTTTACTTCTAAGTCTTTCCTGTTTTTTATATCCGCGGATGCATCAATCTTTCCCTGTGCGATCAATTCTTTCAGCCGCCAAAACATGTAAGCATCACCGGTAGTGTGCTTTGATTTATTCAGGAATTGATTAATCACTTTATTTGCTTTTTGCCAATTTACTGTAATAAATTCCAGGATGTATTTGTCATAATAATCTTCATCGTGCTGTGATAATTTTTTTGCACCTTCAAGGACGCGAACCATTTTATTTTCGTTGGCAAGCTTTGTCCATTCATCAGGATCAATTTCAAATTCAGACGCAGTTACAGCTCTCGCTAATTTTTTTGCTTTCACAAATTCACGTGGAGGAATTTCAAATAAATTCAGCGGGTAAAAAATATTACCTTTCTCATTTATAAATGGAAGATTGTTCAATGAAAGAACAAACACTTTCCCCACAAATTCTTTTAATTGTGATATTAGCCAATAATAACCGCTTACATCATGTTTGTTTGAGGCAATCCAGATCCAAACGATTTCGTCTTCATTGCTACTTAATTTCCCCTTTATGTCGGCAACGGTTTTAGGATCATTTACATAGCCACTGTCTACATCAACAGCATTTTCATTTCCTGATAAGACAGTGCTCCACCATTCTTTTCTTTCATCAATTCCTTGTTGGGAATAAATATCTTTTATAGGACCGACGGCATAATCATCCCTGATCTCAATAATCTCCCCGCGAAGCGATTCATCAAGCTCGAAACTTTTACTGAGCGTATTAATATCTTCCTTTTGAAAAACGATGTGCATTATTTAAATAAATGTTGTAAAAGATTTCAAAATATTATTGATAAAAAACAAAAAATGATTTAACAGAAAAAGTTTAAACGTCTCTTAATAATTCAATTTTTTCTGATTCACATGGAATAATAAAATCAGAATCATGCGAGGCTAACTTAGTGCCATAAAGTTTACAGGTAGCAATTATTATAGCATCATTTGGAAGAAGATTATAGGTTCCCATTAGTCGTGGCACTTCTGATAAAAAACTTTGATTACCAGGAAGTAAAGTAAAGTTATTTATAGCTCTGATTATTCCCGACTTCTGATCTATTATTTCTTTTATTTTTTGCTTTCGTTGCAAAGTTTTTGGGGAAACATCAGTACTAAATGCTAAGATGTAATAGAGATACTCACTGACTACTATATCATTAATAAATAGTTCATTTGCCAGGTTTGAAATTAAAAGTTCATAAAAATCGACTTTATTCCCTTTTAAAGGTTCAATGAATATTGAACTATCAAGGAAAATTTTATTGATCATAGACATCATACTTTGTAATTGGAAAATCAGGATACTTAGCTGCTCCTACAATGCTCATCAGCTCTTTAATATTTCTTTTTTTCGCGTTAATCTCTACCTCATTTTTTTCCTTAGATGAAACAATCATTATTTCAAGTTCTTTATCATTGAATTCTTCGGGTACAGCAACAGTTAGTATTCCATTATTAGATGTGCCGATTAATTTAATTGCTTCCATAAAAAAAGTTTTTTACAAATTTACGTTAGATTTTTTTATGCCGGAACCGGTTCTACAACGTCAACTTCTACTTTTAAATTATCGATAATAAAATCCTGGCGGGAAGGTGTATTTTTCCCCATATAATATTCCAATAGCTGCTGAATATGCATTTCCGGTAAAAGCATAACGGGCTGAAGGCGAATATCATCACCAATAAATTTTCCAAATTCATCCGGTGAAATCTCTCCCAAACCTTTGAACCTGGTGATCTCAGGCTTTCCCCCTAATTTTAAAATTGCCTTTTCTTTTTCCTGTTCATTGTAGCAATAAATCGTTTCCTGTTTCTCTTTGTTTTTTCCAGGCATAGTCCTTACTCTGAAGAGTGGAGTTTCCAAAACATACACGTGGCCATTCTTTACAAGATCCGGAAAAAACTGGAGGAAAAAAGTCATTAGCAAAAGACGGATATGCATTCCATCCACATCAGCATCTGTCGCTATTACAATATTGTTGTAGCGAAGATCTTCATAATCTGCTTCGATATTCAAAGCATGTTGCAAAAGATTAAATTCTTCATTTTCATAAACGATCTTTTTAGTAAGGCCATAACTATTTAATGGTTTTCCACGAAGACTGAAGACAGCTTGGGTTTCTACATTTCTTGACTTGGTTATGGAGCCACTGGCACTATCCCCTTCCGTAATAAAGAGCGTCGATTCCATCTTTTTTGCATTGATCTCGTCTTTGTTTTTTCCTTCAGCATCATCGTTAAAATGATACCGGCAATCGCGCAATTTCTTATTGTGAAGGTTCGCTTTCTTTGCTCTTTCATTGGCCAGTTTTTTAATACCAGCCATGTCTTTGCGCTCCCTTTCATTTTGCTCGATCCTTCTTTTAAGTGCATCAGCGGTTTGGGGATTTTTGTGCAAAAAATTATTAAATTCCTTACCCAAAAAATCGGCAATAAACGTTTTAACTGCCGGACCTTTTTCAAACATTACTGTAGATCCTAATTTCGTTTTGGTCTGGCTTTCAAAAACCGGCTCCTGCACACGGATACTGATGGCAGCGCAAATGCTTCCTCTTATGTCCGCAGCATCATAGTCTTTTTTATAAAAATCGCGAATTGTTTTTACATAAGCTTCTCTGAATCCTGATAAATGAGTGCCGCCCTGGGTGGTAAATTGACCATTCACAAAACTATAATATTCTTCTCCGTATTGATTATTATGGCTAATGGCAACTTCAATATCCTCCTCTTTTAAATGGATAATCGGGTAGCGAAGTTCATCTTCAATGGTTTTGCGCTGAAGAAGGTCCAGCAGTCCATTTTTGCTTACATATCTTTTACCATTGTAATTAATTACCAGCCCAGCATTTAAAAAACAATAATTCCAGAATTGATTATCAATAAATTCATTGAGATAGCGATAGTTTTTGAATATTTTTTCATCCGGAACAAATGAAACTTCAGTCCCATTATCTTCCTCCGTTTTCTTTTCCTTTTCCTCTTTTAATAATTTTCCACGTTCAAACTCTGCTGATTTCTCTTTTCCTTCACGCACAGAAGTCACTTTGAAAAATTCGCTCAAAGCATTGACAGCCTTGGTTCCTACACCATTAAGTCCTACACTTTTTTGAAACGCTTTACTGTCATATTTGGCACCTGTATTTATTTTACTCACCACGTCAACCAATTTTCCAAGAGGAATTCCTCTTCCATAATCCCGAACGGTAACCGTTTTCCCTTGTATGGAAACGTCTACATGTTTTCCAAAACCCATAGTATGTTCGTCAATACAATTATCAATGACTTCTTTTAATAAAACATATATTCCGTCATCCGGGCTCGTGCCATCACCGAGTTTGCCAATATACATTCCGGGACGTAGACGGATATGTTCCTTCCAATCTAAACTTTTAATGGATTCTTCGTTGTAATCGAATATATTTTTATCAGCCATGTTGTTTTCCAATTTGCGCAAAAGAAAGAAATTTTCAAGACTTTCTTTAACTCACTCTTTTATCGATGAAAAAATGAATAAGAATCCGGATTCGTGGTAAGGTTACATTTCCAAAAATGCGATTTGTACCATCAATTCCTTCAAATATACTTAAACACGCAAGTAAAAAAATGTGAATGTTATGAACACCTGTGCAGAAATAATTTTTACGAAAGTCACATAGTCCGAAATAAGAATTATCCTTATTTGCTCGTTTACTGTTGGATTAGCTGACGGCATTTGCCATGCATTGCCTAAATGAATCTTTTCCCTTCTACCCACAAATCTTCAAAGCATTGAAATAGAATTTCCTAAATAA
>JBDTJV010000402.1:0-10997 GCA_039935675.1 Ginsengibacter sp.
TTGAAACTACCTTAGATAATATGGCAAAAGGTGGAATTTATGACCAGGTTGGAGGCGGTTTTTCAAGATATGCAACCGATTCACAGTGGCATGCGCCTCATTTTGAAAAAATGCTTTATGATAATGCGCAGCTCATAAGTCTTTACAGTCATGCTTTCCAGGTCACACAAAATCCTTTATATACGAAAATTGTTTACGAAACAATTGATTTTATAAAGCATGAGCTTATTTCTCTGGAAGGTGGATTTTATTCGTCTTTGGATGCGGATAGCGAAGGAAAAGAAGGAAAATTTTATATTTGGAAAAAAGAAGAAATTAAAAAGATTCTTGGAAAAGATGCGCCTATTTTCTGTGATTATTTTGGCATTACTGAAACTGGAAACTGGGAAGAGGGTGAAAATATTCCTGATATCAGGTTGGGTGAAAAAAATGTCGGAGAAAAATATGGACTTACAGAAAAGGATTTGGAGAAGAAAATAGATGTTTTAAAAAAGCTAGTATTTGAGGCAAGAGCAAAGCGTATCAGACCAGGGACTGATGATAAAATTTTGACTTCCTGGAACGCGCTGATGGTAACAGGTTTAACAGATGCTTACCGTGCTTTTGGCGACAAAGAGTTTCTTTCTCTTGCTCAAAAAACCCTTGATTTTCTTTTAAACAATATGGAAACAAAAGAAGGAGGTCTTAACAGGAATTATAAAAATGGCCATGCAAATATTCCGGCTTTCCTGGATGATTATGCCTTTACAATCAACGCTTTGATTAGGTTTTACCAGGTAAGTTTTGATGAAAAATATTTGTCTAAAGCTAAAGAACTGACTGATTATACAATTGATCATTTCTTCGACAAAACTTCAGGTTTATTTTTTTATACTGATGACCAATACAGCGATTTGATCGCCCGGAAAATGGAGGTTTCTGATAACGTTATCCCTTCTTCCAACAGCGAAATGGCAAAGAATATTTTAATTCTCGGATTGTTTTTTGAAAACAAAGATTTTGAAAACAAATCCTTGCAAATGGTAAAAAATGTGGCTGACGATATTCAAAAAACACCTGGTTATTACAGCAATTGGGCCCAGGTAATGGCGTTGGAGATTCATTCCCCTTTTGAAGTGGCTATTGTGGGAAACGACTGGCAACAAAAACTTTCTCAAATGCAGATAAAATATCTTCCAAATGCCATTTTCCTTGGAGGAAATAGCGAAGGTGATCTTCCTTTATTGGAAAGTAAATTACAGCCGGGCAAAACGATGATCTATGTATGCGAAAATAAAACCTGCCAGCGCCCGGTGGAAGAAGTGGAGGAAGCCTTTGAACAGATAGAATCAAAATAATAGAGAAATTATTAGGTTTCAGATATATTAAAAATGGTTTACCATTTTTTAAAGTAAGAAAATATATGAAAGTAAAAGAGATTATAAAAATTGTCGAATCAGATGGTTGGTATGTAGTCAGGCAAAAAGGAAGCCACCGTCAATTTAATCATATCCAAAAAAAAGGAACAGTTACAATATCAGGAAAGCCAAGCGATGATTTGGCAAAAGGAACAATAAAAAGTATTTTAACACAAGCAGGACTTAAATAGTCACTGACTTTTAATTAAAAAAATTAATTTTATAGTATGGAGAAGTATTTAATAGTAATTGAAAAAGCGGAAAGGAATTACTCTGCATTTAGTCCGGATGTTATAGGATGTGTAGCAACCGGAGCAACAGTAGAAGAAACTGCCGAAAACATGAAGGAAGCTTTGCAATTTCATTTTGAAGATAATAACGAACTGCCATCTGCTAAAGGTATAAGCGAGCATATCGCAAATGGGGTTTTTGATAAAAAAAATATCGCTGACGAATATTTTATTACAGAAATTCAGATGCGTACTCCGCAACATGCTTAAATTTTATTGGAGACGCGAAGTATCGCGTCTCTAATAAACCAACCACACTTTGCTTACTTTTGCTGCCATGAAAAATAAAAGCTATTCCTTAGAATCAATTCTTGTCAATTTAAAGATTGATGCTTTAAATGAAATGCAGTTAGCAACTTTAGATGCATTTAAAAAAAATGACAATCTTGTTTTGCTTTCTGCAACAGGTTCAGGGAAAACGCTCGCTTTTTTACTACCCATACTGGAAGGTTTGGAGGAAAAGAATAATAACACCCAGGTAATGATCGTGGTTCCATCGCGCGAATTGGCCATACAGATAGAACAGGTTTTCAAAACTATGGGCACAGGAAATAAGATCACCAGTACGTATGGCGGTCACAAAAGAGAAATTGAAGAAAACAATTTAGTGCAGCCACCAGCAGTAATTGTAGGAACGCCTGGAAGGATTTGCGATCATATTCGCCGCGGAAATATTACTGTCGATTCTATTACTACTTTAGTGCTCGATGAGTTTGATAAATCATTGGAATTGGGATTTTTGGAAGAGATTAAATTCATTTTTGATTCCCTGAAAAATGTCCGGAAAAAAATTCTTACTTCTGCAACGGATTCTGTTGATATTCCTGATTTTATTGAATTAAATAATTTGGAAAGAATCAATTTTCTAAAGGAGGATGATGATACAAATGGACTCGAAATCAAAACCGTTTTCTCAGAAGAAAAGGATAAACTGCAAACTCTTTTTAAATTACTTTGTTTTCTTGGAAACCGTTCTACCATTGTATTTTGCAATCACCGGGAAGCTGTAGAGCGCATTAGTAATGCCCTTCATGAAAAAGGCATTTACAATGAATTTTATCATGGTGGAATGGAGCAGCAGCAACGCGACAGTGCCTTGTCTAAGTTCAGGAACGGGACTGCCAATTTTTTGATCACAACAGACCTTGCTTCAAGAGGTTTGGATATTGCCAATATACGGTACATCGTTCATTATCACCTGCCGCATACTGAAGATGCTTTTATTCACCGGAATGGGCGAACAGCCAGGATGGACGCCAGTGGTACTGCGATTCTCATTTTGAATGAAGAAGAAAGTTTGCCATCTTATTTAGATGAAAATGTTGAACGAATCACTCTGCCTGAGGAAGGTATTTTACCTGAAAAACCCAAATGGACTACGCTTTTTGTAGCGGCTGGCAAAAAGGATAAAGTGAATAAAGTGGACATTGTTGGTTTTCTCACTAATAGAGGAGAATTAAAAAATACAGATATAGGTTTGATTGATGTGAAAGACTTTTTCTCATTTGTAGCTATCCGCAAATCTAAAATGAACCATTTGCTTCATTTGATAAAAGATCAAAAGATCAAAAATAAAAAAGTGAAAATGGAAGTGGCGAAATAAGAATGAGTTAATAAATTTTATTGAAATTCTTTCAACAGAGTTTTTGATAGTTCCGTAATGGTAAACATTTTCCCTCACAAATAAAAAGGAATTAAAATTTAGGACAAGGAATCCCTTTATATCCTGCTGGCTTTTTAATATAAATTATCGAAAGTTCCATGCCACCCCGGCTTTGGGCTCCGGCCTTGAGACTTGAAACATTGACATCGTAAGAAGCTCCTATTCTCATACCTGAAAATTCCAACCCGATATAAGGAATAACTGCGTCATTAAAACGATACCATAATCCTGCATATACATTTGACGGATCCTGTGAAAGTTTATCAATGGGAGCAGCGAGGGCACCACCGATCACAGTTTCAGTTGCTCCAGCCTGGTATTGGAAAATACCACTTGTATGAAGGGTAAGAATATCTGAAACCGGAAAAAAACCGCCTGCACTAATGGTCGTGCGGGAAGCAATGCTCCAGCCAGCTCCGAGAAAACTTTCTCTCGGGCGGTTGATGTGATACATAGAAGCTCCCAGGTAAAAATTATTACGGATACTCGTTGAAGAAGAATATAACAATCCGGCGTTTACATCGAGATAGTTTATATTCAGGTTATCAGTTGTAAAGGTTTCCTGTGTTACGCCGGTAAATCCATACGGGGTTAACTGGTCTTCAAAAAAAAGTTTATTCCTATCCAGCCTTTTTTGGCCGTAAGTCCCCTGGAACCCTATACCCAACTGCTTGAATCCATCCTCATCAAGTGATTTTTGGTAAGCGGTTGATAATCCTATGTAATTGTTGGTAAGAACCCCGCCACCCGCTTTATCAGTAAGGGCTAAGATTCCAATTCCCCAGGTATCAAAATCAGGAAGTCTATCTTTTAAAATATCAAAATCAACGCTTAAAGTAGAAGTGGTATATACATTATCAAATGCCGGCCATTGGTTGCGATAATTTCCGGCAACGCGTAATGTGCCATCAAACTTACCGGTGAATGCAGGATTTAAAGTAAGAGGAGAAGCAAAAAATTGTGAAAAATGTGGGTCTTGGGCATTAATATTCATGGAGATGCATAGGAAAAAGCAAGAAAGGGTAAAGATATTTTTCATCGTTTCAAAAGTTCAGAAAGTTTAAAGGTAAGAGAATTACTCAATTTAAGTAAGGAATATGCTTTAATTTTTTGGTCTTTATTTTTTGGTCATTTTCAGGTAAAAATCACCTGTTTAGCTGTTAAGATGGTTTCGGTTTGTTAAAGAATTTACATTTGAACCTTTTCTCCATAAGCAAGGTCACCGGCATCTCCGAGGCCGGGCACGATATATCCTTTTGCGGTAAGTTCATCATCAATATCTCCACACCAGATGGTCGCTTTTGGCTCAGCACGCAACACGTATTCAATGCCTACTGTACAGGCAAGTGCGCAGGCAATATGAATTTCTGCCGGATTTCCTGCCTCACGAATAAACTGTAACGTTTTCACCAAAGAAGCGCCAGTGGCCAACATCGGATCAGAGATGATCACCACTCGGTTTTCCATTTCAGGGCAACTGATATAATCAAGGCTTATTTCAAAACTTCCATCAACATTGTGTTTGCGATAAGCGCTGATAAAAGCATTGTCAGCTTTGTCAAAGTAATTTAAAAAACCACCATGCATCGCCAGGCCTGCACGCATAATAGTAGCAATAACCGGCTGATTTTCAAGCACTTTACAGTTAGAGATTCCCAAAGGTGTGGTAATTTCCTTTTCGACCCATTTTAATTTTTTACTGATCTCATAAGCGCATACTTCGGCTATCTTTTCAAGATTTTTTCTAAATCTCTGCCGGTCAATTTGAATATCAACATCCCTCAGTTCACTTATCCAGTTGCTTACCAATGAATGATTGTCGCTCAGATTGATTACCATAGTCTCTTGTTTTTATGAATAGCTAAAAAATATATACCAATATTTAAAGTTATAAATTTGGGCAAATCTAAAATTAAAAAGCGGTAAATTCCTTATGATTTATAATGTAATTGGATTAATGAGTGGAAGTTCGCTGGATGGACTGGATATAGCTTTTGTAGAGTTTACAGAAACAGCGGGCAAATGGAGTTTTGAAATAAAATGTGCTGCGTGTACCGGGTATGAAAATGAATGGACAGAAAAATTAAAAAGTGCAAGTCTTCTTTCCGCGCAGGAATACCTGTTGGTACATACAGATTATGGAAGATTTACAGGAAATACAGTAAATGAATTTATTGAAAAATTTGCGCTTCAACATAAGGTAAGTTTAATAGCTTCTCATGGACATACTACTTTTCATTTGCCCGGAAAAAAGATGACACATCAATTAGGAGATGGCGCTTCCATTGCAGCAGTAACCCAACTGCCTGTTGTGAGTGATCTTCGACAGTTGGATGTTGCCTTCGGCGGCCAGGGAGCGCCAATAGTACCGATGGGAGAAAAGTTGCTTTTCCCCGATCATAACTATTTTTTAAACATTGGAGGCATCGCCAATATTTCTGTTAATAGTAAACAAACAAATAGCATCGATTCTCTTTTTGAAGAAAATGAATTTATTGCTTTTGATATTTGCGCAGCAAACCGGGTTTTAAATATGCTTGCCTCAGAAAAAAATATGTCTTATGATGAGGATGGAAAAATGGCTTCATCAGGAAAACTAAATGAGGATCTCTTGCAGAAATTGAATTCTTTGAATTACTATTCCCTTCCTTATCCTAAATCTTTGGCTAATAGTTTTGGTACAGATATTATTTACCCATTGATCAAAAGTTACGATCTGACAACAGAAAATTCTTTGAGTACTTACATTGAACATATAGCTTTTCAAATAAAAAAGGCACTTAATCCGTTCTTTAATAAAATGGAATTGCAACAACTGATGATTACCGGTGGAGGCGCGTTTAATAAATTCCTGTTGAAGAGAATTGAAAAGCACCTGGAAGAGATCAATTTTGAAGTTTTTATTCCTGTTGATGAAGTGGTAAATTATAAAGAAGCTTTGATCATGGCTTTACTTGGAACTTTGCGTTGGCGCGAACAAGATACGGTCTTAGCGTCAGTAACAGGAGCCACAAGAAATAGTATTGGAGGAGCTTTATGGTTGGGTACAGAAGCATAAAGTAAAGTGTTTTAAGATTTTGTAAAGCTTATTTTTCTTATTTTCATTTTTAAATAAACTTCAATGAAAAAATCCTGTTTCGCAATTTGTATAATGTCTTTGGTTTTATATGCCTGCAACGGCAGCCAAACCCGTGAAAAGGTAGAAAAAGAAGCTTATCAGATCAACAAGAACGCCCTTTATGCTAAAGAAGTAAAAGAACCGGCCATGTTTTTAACCGTAAACGGAATCAGCAAAAAAAATATTATAGGTCAAACGGTAGTAAAAGGAACGTTAACCAATAAAGCTTCTATCGCTACTTATAAAGACGTAGATTTAAAATTATCTTTCTTTTCAAGAACCAAAACATTGCTGGAAACAGATAAAGAGACCATTTACCTTATCCTGGATCCTGGAGAATCGAGAGGTTTTAAAACAAAATATTTTGCGCCAAAAGGAACGGACAGCGTGGCTCTGCAGGTTTTGGGTGCCAAAATTATTGACCAATAACGTCGACCAAATTTTTCTTTAATAAAAGAGATGCCAACATTAACTAATGTTGGCATCTCTTTTATATTACATTTTATAGTAAACGAATAAATAAATGACTTTTCTATTTCTGTAATATAACAGCTATGGTTAAACGAAATTATTTCTCTTCAAAATAATTGGCACCCAACAATTCGTACCGTTTATAAAGGTCAGGCAATTCAGACCTGAATCTTGTAATATCATGGCTATCTTTTGGCGACCAAAGTACTTCACTTAAAGCACTCATTCTTGGAAAGATCATATAATCTACTTTTTCCGGACTGGCCATATATTCTGTCCACACATTTCCCTGTGCGCCTAACACATAATGGGCTTCAGATTCTTTTAACTCCCATGGAACAGGATGATAACTATACACAGTATCAAGAGGAAGATAACCGCCAATTGTGAGGCTGTCGCTATTTTTCATTTGTGCATGATCGAAATAACAATACGTTCCGGGTGTCATGATCACATCGTGATGTTGTTGTGCTGCTGCTATTCCACCTTCTTCTCCTCGCCAGCTCATCACAGTGGCATTAGGTGCCAATCCACCTTCCAGGATCTCGTCCCAACCGATAATTTTTCTTCCTTTACTGTTTAAATATTTTTCTATCCTCTGGATAAAATAGCTCTGCAAACCGTGCTCATCTTTTAAATTTTTTTCTTTGATCAGTTTTTGGCAAAATGCAGATTCTTTCCAATAGGTTTTTGGGGCTTCGTCACCGCCGATGTGAATATATTTTGATGGAAATAATTGCATCACTTCATCCAATACATTTTCAAGAAATTTAAAAGTATATTCAGAAGGAGCAAATATATCATCAAAGACACCCCATGTCTGCTGAACCTGTTTTCCATCGCGGCTTCCGGCCCACGTTGTTTTATCAGAGATAGGAGTCGATCTATCCGGAAAACAGCTCAGTTGTGGATAAGCAGCAATCGCAGCAGAGGCATGTCCCGGCATTTCAATTTCTGGAATAATTGTTATAAAACGATCCTGTGCATATTTCACTACATCTTTAATTTGCTCCTGGGTGTAAAATCCACCATAATGAGTGTTGTCATTTCCTGTCCCCGGATAGTGACCGATAATAGTTCCGTTTCTAAAACCACCAACGGAAGTAAGACGAGGGTACTTTTTAATTTCTATTCTCCATCCCTGGTCTTCAGTCAGGTGCCAGTGAAAAGTATTGTATTTGAAATACGCCAGGTAATCAATGTATTTTTTTACGTAATCCACATCAAAAAAGTGACGGCCAACATCGAGGTGCATTCCACGATATTGAAAACGGGGATAATCTTTTATTAACAATTCCGGGATGGTAAACCCTGCGGAAAGGGAAACATCCTTTGTCTCAGGCAAAAGTTGAAGTAATGTTTGCAAGCCATAAAATAAACCCTCATTGGATGCACTGGTAATAGTTATTTTTTCAGAGGCCACTTCCAGTTGGTAAGCGTCTTTTCTTTCATTATTTTTAACAAGATTAAAAACTATCGAGGATTCTTTTTCCTCTTTACTCATTTTGGTTTTAATTGGAATCGTAAAGCCATACAATTTTTTCAAATATACATTCAGCATTTTTGCCTCATGAGATGCATTTTCTGCGGCAATAATTGAGGTAGAAGATGTAAAATTAAAATTGCCAGAATGCATTTCCATTGAAACCGGTTCCGGCACAATGACGACTTTGGTTTGAGCAACTGCCATTAGAGTTAAAAATAAAAGTGGAGAAAAAAGGAGTTTTTTCATGCAAATATATTTTGGGTGAAAAGCGAATATCTTATTTTAAAACGGGAAGAACAATTTTAGATTGAAGATTTTTATTTTGACGTATCCATTATTTCTGTTTGAGATTTGAGTCTTTTACATTTATTTAAATAATGGGCGAACCTTTCCTGTTTCCTGATGAATATGTTTCAAACGAATTCTTCTTTAAAAGCAGCCTCATCTCTCTGACTACTTATTTTTTTGAGCTGCAGAAAATTCCTTTAAGTAATGGAGCTATTCGAAAGAGGATTTATCAGAAGCTAATTTTAAATACCTCTATATCAAAACTGGGAGAATAATGCGTGACGCATGTTCTTTATCATGATAAATATGTATCGTTGATTTCCGAAAATCACTTTCATTGGCTTCGGGTATTCGCATAAATTTTTGAGGATTCATGTCCACTAACGGAAACCAACTGCTTTGCACCTGCACCATTATTTTATGACCTTTTTTAAAAGTGTGACAAACATCATTCAGATTTATTTTTACCTCACTTATTTTCCCGGGAACAAATGGCTCGGGATGAACATAATCATTTCTGAATTTCCCGCGCATTACTTCTGCTCGTACGAGTCGCTCGAAGTCGCCAGAGATGGGATCTTTTGTTGGATTAGTTTCATTGATCTCCCTGGCTGGAACCACGTCTATCAACTTTACAACAAAGTCTGCCTCAGTTGTCGATATACTGGCAAAAAGATCTGCAAGAATAGGACCGTTAATAGTAAGATCTCCATTTAAAACCGGTGATTCATACGCCAACACATCTTTCCTTGATGCAGCAAAACTTTGGTCCTCCACCATGTATTCATTATTTCTTCTTGCCTGTACTTTTGCGGTGTAAGGTACTGGGTTGGATGGATCACTGATGTAATCATCTGAATTATTTTCACCATTATTTTTTTGTGTAGATAATTTTTTATCAGCACCAAAATAATAAGTCACTTCAGAAATGTTTCCCGGTGGCCATTGATTAAAATGACGCCATTCATTAGTGCCGGTTTCAAAAACGGTGGCTTCAGAAGTATTCCATGATCCCTTATCTTTTAAGAAATAATTGAAAAATATTGTTTGCAAACTATCCTGGAAATATTGGCTGGTGTTACTTCCAAAATCATAAGTTCCGAATTTGTTCCACTCATTTGTTGCCCACGCGCCGTGTGTCCACGGGCCCATTACAAGATAGTTGTGGTTATCAACACTTTGTTTTTCGATGGCTTCATAAGTGTGTAAAGAACCAAAAAGATCTTCCGCATCAAACCAGCCGCCCACAACGAGCGTAGGAATTTTTATATTTTTTAAATATGGACGGATGTTTCTTTTTTGCCAGTAATCATCGTAGGTATCGTGGGCTAAATATTCATTCCAGATATAACTGCGATGATCAAAATCTTTTTGGGATTGGGTGTTTTTAATTGGGCCAAGATTTAAAAAAAACTGGTAGGAGTCATTTCGTGAAGCGTTGAACATAGAAGAGCCATAATCTTCTGTTGGCCCTGTTCTTTCTTTTCCAAAATAGTTCATAAAATCAAAATTATCCAGCAGAAAAAAAGCGCCATTGTGGTTAGCGTCATCACCAATAAATTCATCGGTAACCGGTGCTTGCGGGCTTACTGCCTTGATAGAAGGATGGGCACCCGGCAAACTCGCCGTTGCATAAAATCCGGGATAAGAAATTCCATATAAACCTGCACGTCCATTA
The DNA here is from genome assembly GCA_039935675.1 of Ginsengibacter sp. Classification (GTDB taxonomy): domain Bacteria; phylum Bacteroidota; class Bacteroidia; order Chitinophagales; family Chitinophagaceae; genus Ginsengibacter. The sequence continues at coordinate 10,392 of JBDTJV010000402.1, forward strand.
TTATTTTTAATATTTTTTAATAACCAATCCATTGTGTCATAAGTATCGCTGCTTTCATCAACATCCTTATTACTTTTTTTGTTGGCGATGTATGGGGTTACTTCTTTATTATGTCCTTCACTCATGTAACGGCCACGTACATCCTGGTAAACGAAAATGTATTTTTCATGCATCAGCGCCTCATTTGGGCCAATTCTTTTTGCATAATTATTTTTGCCATAGGGTGCAGCTGAATAGGGTGTTCGCTCTATAAGGAAAGGATATTTTTCCGATTGATCTTTTGGCACATAAATAATAGTGTACAATTTTATTCCATCGCGCATAGTGATGGTTGTATCTATTTTGTTGTAATTGTCTTTGACAAATTCAGGAGATTGGCCGCAGGATGATGTAAAAATCAACAGGCATGCAAATTTAATTATCCGTTTCATAAGTTTTATTGGAGAATTAAAGCGTGTAAAGAATTTTATAGAACAAAAGCATCTGCAATCAATTTAGTATCCATGAAAACCTCCGCGTGGATTATTTTCCCTTCTTTAAAAGTATAGGCTTGTACCCAATCCGCCGCATAGCTTTTGCCGGTTGAGATCACTTCTGCTTCATCAT